>JASFBJ010000178.1 GCA_030149585.1 Desulfobacterales bacterium
ATGCTCTGGATCAATTTTTAATATTGGAGAAGGGTGCTGAGGTTCTGAATTTTGAGAAAAAGAATCAAAGGCAGTTGGATTTAGCCCAGGATGGCCTTGAGCAAGGCTTTGAACACTTTGCATCATTTGCTGCAAGGTTTTGCCGGCTTCAGTCTGGGTTTCAAGGAATTTTCTATGGGTTTCAGCCGTTTGTGACTGGAGTGCCTGCATTGTCTTTAGACCTTGCGCCACCAGGTTTAATGTCTCATTTATATTTATGCTTTGTTTTGGATCATCTTTCATGAATTTTGGCCTTTTTACAGAATCGATTTTTTGTTTCGCTATATTATGCTCCGATTGATTATGCTCCGGTCGATTATGCTCCAATTGATTCTTTTCGTAAATATCTTGATTTTTTTGATGCATTTGCTCGGGAGCAGGAGTTTTGATTTTTTTGATACTTTCAGCAATTTGCTCGCGGGTTTCAGGATTTATATAATTAGTTCCATTAATGGGTATTTGCATTCGCTGACGAGGTTTGGCTGGAGGCGTTTTTTCCCATTTTGTTAAATCAACTGGATAACCAGCGGCTGCAAGATGGGAAATCACGCATGCCAGATCTGCAATACCTGAATTTTTTCCAGAAGATCCATCAATCGAGATTGCTGAAAATGATTTTCCCTTGAGAATTGATTTAGTGAGGTTGGTCAAGATTGATTTAGGCCCGATTTCAATAAATGTTTTAACTCCGGATTGATAAAGATTTTCTATTTCACTGATGAAATCAACCGGGGCTGAAAGGTGCTGAGCCAATAAATTTTTAATCTGCTGTTTTTCAACAGGGTAAGCTTGCCCTGTTGTATTTGAAAAAACTTCAATTTCAGTAGGTGAGAATTTAATTTCATTAATAATTTTGCTGAAAGGAGCAGCGGCTTTTTGAACCAGGCTGCTGTGAAAGGCAGCTCCCACCGGCAGTTTAATACTGCTAAAACCTCTATCCAGGCATTTTTTTTGTGCGGCTTTGATTTGCGCTAAAGGGCCTGATAAAACAGCCTGCTGGGGGCTGTTTTTATTTGCTATAACAAGATGGCCGTCAAGTTCATGAACTATTCTTGTTATGTCGTCATAAGGCGCCTGAACAGCAAGCATGGCGCCGTTATCGTTTTGTTTATTGCAGGCAGCCGCCATTAATCGACCCCTGGCCCTGGTTAAAGAAAGAAAATCTGTAAAATTAATCCAGCCGGCAGCATAAAGTGCGCATAATTCTCCATAACTGTGGCCGGCTACTGCATCTGGTTTAAGGCCAAAGTGGGTCAATGCAGCAAGAAATGATAGATTAATAGTGCCAAGAGCGATTTGAGCAATATCTGTTTGACGTAATTTTTGCTCTTCATCCTGATAATTATTTTTATTGGCCTGATTTTTTTCTGAAAAATTTTGGGGATATATATAATCACTTAAAAACTCTTGATCCTCTGAAATCAAGTTGGTTTTTTCTAAAATTTCCAGTGATTTTGGAAAAGTGCAGATAATATCACGCCCCATATTCAGATACTGGCTGCCCTGTCCAGGAAATAAAAATGCAAGTTTACCTGGATTTTGGGGGCCGCTGTAATAAATATTTTTTGCAGATATTAATTGTTGAGAATTATTTGAATTAACAGTTGATTCAGCCTGGCTTAAAAGAAGACTAGTATCAAAGGTTTCTGCCGGACTATAATTGACCAAAAGAAGACGATAAGGGGCATTATGATTAAAATCAGCCCTGGTTTTTGCAGCTATACGGGCAATTTCATTATTAATATGCTTTTGCTCTAAACTGATTTTAAGTTCAGCGAGTTTGTCTTTTATCTGATCTGGATTTTGCCCGCCAAGAGCAAATATTTGAACTGAACCATCCCATGAGATTTCAGTTTTTTTTCTTTTATGTTCCTCTAACACCATATGGAAATTGCTGCCCCCAAAGCCAAATGCACTGACCCCGGTTCGTCTGGGATGCCCGTTTTTTGGAAGCCATGGTTTGGTTGCGGAGTTTAAATAAAAAAAGCTTTTATCAATATTTAATTTTGGATCAGGGTGCTCGGCTTTTATGGTTGGCGGCAGAATTTTATTATGCAGGGCCAGCGCTGATTTGATCAAACCGGCTGCACCAGCCGCGGCTTTTGTATGACCGATCATTGATTTTACTGAACCTAATGCACAGCGGTTTGCATTGGCAAAAGGATTTTTAAACACCTTTTGCAGAGCTGTAAACTCTACCTGATCACCTACTCTTGTCCCTGTTCCGTGAGCCTCCAGTAAACCAATGGTTTCAGGGGCAATATTTGCATTTTTATAAGCCATTTCCAGGGCCTTGGCCTGACCCTCCGGTCTTGGGGCGTATATGCTTTGGGCTTTTCCATCAGACGATGTTCCAATAGATTTAATTACCGCATAAATTCTATCATCATCATTTTGCGCATCTTCAAGTCGTTTTAATACCAAAAGGCCAATGCCCTCTCCTAATACCGTACCATCAGCATCTTTGGAAAAGGGACGGGCCTGGCCCGTGGGAGAAAGAATCCGGGTTTTGGAAAAGCACATATGCATAAACACATCATTAATTGAATCTACTCCACCGGTAATTACCATATTGCTGCGGCCCGTGGAAAGTTCCATCACAGCCATATGGATTGCGCTCATGGAACTGGCACATGCCGCGTCAACAACACAATTAGTTCCGCCAAGGTTGAGACGGTTAGCGATTCTGCCGGCAACTACATTGCCTAAAAGGCCTGGAAATGAATTTTCCTGCCAGGAAACATAGGAGTTGCTGATTCGTTTTATAACATCTTTTGCCTGATCCAATGGAACTCCGGCAGCCTTTAGCGCCTTTTCCCAGCGGGGATGTCCTAAACGCGCGCCTAATGGGATTGCAAGTTCCTGAGTGCCGGTGACCCCAAGAATAACACTAGTGCGATCCCTGTCAAACGAACGATTTTCATCATAGCCCGCATCTAAAAGGGCCTGTTTTGCGGCAATAAGGCCAAATATTTGAGAGGTATCAGTAGCTTCCAGAGCAAAAGGAGGAATATTGAATTCGCTTGGGTCAAATGCAACAGAGGAAAGAAACCCACCCCTTGTGCAGTAGATATGATCTTTTTTTTGCATATCAGGATCAAAACAATCTGTTAGATCCTTATGAGATAAAGGAGGATCAGTGATACCATTTTGTCCGTGAAAAATAAGGCGCCAGTAATCTTTTAATCCAGGTGATTTAGCAAAAAAACAAGCCATACCGATAATCGCAATCGGTTGCTCAGAATTAATTTGCATAATTATCAAATTCCTATGCAGTAAATTATTGGAAATTAAATTTATGTAAAATCATATAATGCAATATAAAACAATATTAATAATATTGCAAGTAGTTGACTTATAATTTCAGTTGATATATTAATATAACAACCAAACAGGACATTATTTTGATAAAATATTATACTAACAAAGAGTTATCTGAAATATTTGAAATAAATATTGCCAGATGGAAACGGTGGTCCAGGGAATTTTTAGAGGCTGACCCGCTAGGTGGACTGCAAAGCGGGTATGCCCGGCAATATCATCCGCCGGACGCTTTTCACATTTTTTTATGCGGTTATCTGGTGGCTGAACTTAAATATTCAATTTCAGCCACGAAAATGATTTATAAAGATTTGCAAATCTGGCTAAAAGAACATGGGTTTTTAAATTTATATTATTCTGAAAAATCTGCAAATAATGTTGAAAAATCACTTAAAGAATATTTTATCTGTATTCAAGAGTGGAAAAATCAAAAAAAACCTGTTTTCAGCTATACTATTCGGGAATTAATTCTCAAAGAAAAGTACGAACTTCAGGGAGAGACAATTTTCAAGGAGCATTATAAAGAAACAAAGATCAAACCAGTTTCGTCTTCTTCTAAAATAGAAAACTTGACACTATCTATGAAATATTTGAATATTACTTTAGTTTACCAATACTTTCGAGACAAAATAGGATAACTTTATATTTTAAGCGCCAATGTATTTATTGAAGGTTTTAATTTCGCTTGTTAATTATGTCCAGCTATGTTAAATTATTATATATTTTTTGATCCAAATCAATAAAAGTTTTAAATTTATGCAAAAAAATAAACAACTTTCATCTTTGATTCAAGAACATAAAGTTCTTTTTATAATTATAATTATTGGTCTGTTTTTGCTGGAGATGGAAATTTTTGCAGTGGCTGTTGCAAAATCAGGCCGCAAGTCCAGGCTCCAGGTTATTGATCAGAGCGGAAACCTGATTCACGAGACAAATGGTCAACACCTAAGTGAATTTAATAAATACTATTTTGAAAAAACCTTTGGGCCTTTTGAAAATTATCAGGTTAAACTAAAAACTCAAAACCTGCCATTTCCTTTCAGGGCCTGGTTCGTGGCAGCAGTTGGACTGCCGGTGGTTGAGATAGAGCCTGACATAATATAACCAGGCCGGAAGAGATATAGTTGTTTACAATCGCTGTGACCCATAAAAATACTGATTTTGATGCTCTGGCATCTTTGATTGCGGCAACGGTTTTATATCCTGATTCCAAGCCCGTTATTCCAAAAAATCTTAATCCAAATGTAAAAGCCTTTTTATCCCTTCATAAAGAAATCTTCAACCTGTATGACCCTTCTGAGATTAATTTTGATGAGGTACAATGTCTGATTGTGGTGGATACCAATAGCTGGGAACGGCTGGACCGAATCGACCCTTTAAAAGATAAAAAAGACCTTGAAATTATTCTGTGGGATCACCATCAAAATGTCGGCACTATCAAGCCAACCAGTAATTATAGCCGGCCAATGGGTGCCAATATTTCTTTGATGACTGAAAAACTGATTCTTGATAAGAAAAAGATAACTCCTATCCAGGCGACTTTGTTTTTGGCTGGGCTATATGAAGATACCGGTAATCTGACTTTTAGTTCAACTCAACCACAAGATGCAAAAGCTGCAGCCTTTTTTCTGGAAAACAAAGCTGATCTGGCTATTTTGAATACATTTTTAAGACCGGCCTATGGCGAAAAGCAAAAAGATATTTTATTTGCCATGTTGGAAACAGCTCAACGAACTATGGTGAGCGGCTATAGTGTGAGCTTCAGCAGGACAGAACTAAAGGGACATGTAGATCGCCTGGCTGTTGTAGTCAGGATGTACCGTGATATTATAAATACTGATGCGGCTTTTGGTATTTTTACCAATTATAAAAATAAAAAAACTATTATTATAGGCCGCAGTAATATTGAAGGTGTGGATGTCGGCGCTTTAATGAAAAGTCTTGGCGGAGGCGGTCATCCAGGAGCAGGTTCTGCCATATTAAAATCTGTAAAACCGCTGATGGTGGAACAGATGATTCGAGATTTAATTCAAGGGAATAATACTGTTTCAGTTCAGATAGCCGATTTAATGTCATTTCCGGTTTTTACAGTCTCTTCTAAAACTAAAATGAAGGAAGTCGCCAAAAAAATGCGAAAAATTGGATGTACTGGAATTCCAGTGGTGGATGATGAAAACCTGGTTGGGATTATTTCCAGGCGCGATTTTAACAAAATTAAAAAAAAGAGCCAGCTTTCAGCTCCGGTTAAAGCTTACATGCGTACTAATGTAAAAACCATAGAACCTGGGAAAAGCCCAATGCAGGCAGCCCGATTGATGGTTCGTTATGATATCGGCCGACTGCCTGTTATTGAAAATGGCAAGGTTATTGGAATTTTGACCCGCTCCGATGCCATGACCTATTTTTATGATCTTTTGCCGGGCTGATATTTTCAGGATAAAATATAATAATAAAAGAGGTGAAAAATGTCGAAAAGAGTTATTATAGTAGGAGCAGTGGCATTAGGTCCCAAAGTTGCGTGCAGGCTAAGACGCATTGATCCTGACGCTGAAATTATAATGATAGATCGGGATGAGTTATTCTCATATGGGGGATGCGGAATACCTTATTATGTTGGTGGTGATGTTGCAGAGATTGAAGGCCTTTACTCAACCACATCGCATGCTGTGCGTGATGCTGATTTTTTTAGAACATGCAAGGGCATAAATATCATGCCCCAGGTTGAAGCAATCAGCATAAACAGAAAAGAAAAAAAACTCAATATCCTCCATCTTGGGGATGGGAAAAAAGAAGATCTAAGCTATGACAAACTTGTTATTGCGACTGGTGCGACACCGTTTCGACCACCCTTTCCAGGTTCAGATCTTCCTGATGTTTTTACTATATCAAATCTTCATAATGCAAAGGCCATAAAGGATAAAATTTCCAGTGGTCAGGTTGATAAAGCAGTCGTAATCGGTGCTGGAGCCATAGGCATAGAAATGGCCGAA
Organism: Desulfobacterales bacterium; assembly: GCA_030149585.1. Taxonomy (GTDB): domain Bacteria; phylum Desulfobacterota; class Desulfobacteria; order Desulfobacterales; family JASFBJ01; genus JASFBJ01. The sequence continues at coordinate 6,351 of JASFBJ010000178.1, forward strand.
GCCCTGACTGATTTATGGGGAGTTGAAACAACTATTATTGAAATGGCTGATCAGGTTTTACCCACAGCTCTTGGCAGGAATATTGCTGTAATTGTGGAAAACCAGCTTAGGGAAAATAATATAAAGGTCATGCTTTCCCAAAGAGTGGAACGGATAAACGGAGATAAAAACAAAGGTGTGCAGTCCGTTGAAACACCCAATGGCACTATCCCCTGTAATCTTGTTATTCTTTCAGCAGGAGTAAGACCCAATACAAAATTTGCTTCAAATGCAGGTCTTGCCACAGGCATGTCAGGAGGTCTTCTTGTGGACAGACGCATGCGGACAACTGATCCTGATATTTATGCAGGAGGTGATTGTGTTGAATTAAGAAATCTTGTGAGCGGGGAAAATATGATGATGCCCCTGGGTTCTCTTGCTAACAGGCAGGGACGTATCATTGCCAATAATATTAATGGAGGTTCCAGCCATTTTAAAGGTACGGTTGGGACTTTTTGTATAAAAGTTTTTGAAATGGGAGTTGCCAAGGCCGGTCTAACCGGCAAACAGGCTCAAGACACAGGTTTTGACCCTGTTTACTCAATCGTGGCTCAGCATGACAGGGCACATTTTTATCCAACTTCCCGTCTGATGTATATAAAACTTATAGCTGATCGGAAAAGTAGAAGGATTTTAGGAATAGAGGCGGTGGGAGCTCAGGGTGACGCTGCCAAAGCCAGGGTTGACGCAGTTGCTCCCCTTATTGAGTATGGTATTGAAGTTGATAATATTTGCGGTCTTGAGACAGGATATGCACCTCCTTTTGCTTCTGCCATGGATATTATAAATAATGCCGGTAATGCTTTGGATAATATTCTTGAAGGCAGGAACAGGCCCATTGATGTTATTGATTTTATAAAAGAATTCAAAAAAGGTAAGACAAAAGTGCTGGATGTCCGCGGTCCTAAAGAGGCTGAACCCTTTATTAAAAAATATGGCGATAAGTGGATCAATATTCCTCAGGCTGAACTAAGAGAGAGAATAAGTGAGGTTCCAGGAAATGAGCCCTTATGCCTTTTATGTGATACAGGACCCCGTTCCTATGAGGCTCAGCTTCTGCTTGAAAATAATGGTATCACCAACACAAAAAACATCCAGGGCGGATATGCCATGATCATTGTTGCTGCTCCTGAATTTATTTAAGTGCCCCGGAAATAAATAAATCC
>JASFBJ010000432.1 GCA_030149585.1 Desulfobacterales bacterium
CCAGAGCAGTGAGCTGATTACAGGCGCCATAAGGCTTGAGCAAATCCATAGCAATTTAAAGTCTGATTTGAAATCTCTATCAAAAATATCATTGGAGATAAAAAAAGTTAATACACTTAGTGCTGGCTCAGCCGCGCCTGAAATATTTCAAAATATCAAGGCAGTGCAGGATGCTTTTTTAAAGGATACCTCGGCTTTAGATCTTTTGATTGAAGAGTTTAAACAATCCACGGAAAGCATCTATCAGGTGGTAAATAAAATAAGATCCATGCGGATTAACGATATTTCACATTATTTCAAAGGAATCGTTCGGGATCTTTCTGTTAAACTTGATAAAAAAATTGAGCTGAATATCAAAGGAGATAAAACTGAACTTGATCGTAACCTGATTCAGGAGTTAAAAGAGCCTGTTAATCAGTTGATGAGAAATGCAGCCGTGCATGGAATAGAAGATGAAGCCGACAGATTAAATAAGGGTAAAAAGCCAGAGGGATTAATTGAGCTTGAGATAAAAAAAAGCGGTGAATTCGTTCATATTACCTGCCGGGATGACGGCCGTGGCATAGATGGCCGTAAAATCAGGCAGATTGCATTTGAAAAGGGCATTATTGATGAAAACAGATTCAAGGAATTAACAGAAAAAGAAAGCCTGTACTATATTTTTCATTCCGGTATTTCATCCGGTAAAATTATTACCGAGCTGGCCGGCAGGGGAGTTGGCCTGGATATTGTTAAAAACAAGGTGGAATCCCTGCGTGGACAAATAATAATTGATACAAAAATTGATGAATTTACCGCTTTTTCCATGAAAGTTCCATTATCGATGAATATGATCAATGCTTTTCTGATTGAAGTGTCAGGTCGTCATTTTTTAATTCCATTAAATCTGGTTATTGAAACCGGGAATACTAATTTGGATCAAATTGATCATCTGGCTGGAAAAGCTATTGTCAATATTAATGAACAGCCTGTAACTTTAATCCTGCTCTGCAATATATTAGGAATTTCCAATAGCTCGCAAAACAGCGGTACAACTCCTTATATTGTGTTAAAATCAGATAATGAAAGCGCTGCATTTATAGTTGATAAAATTATGGGGATCAATAAAATTATCATTAAGGATCTGGGCGAAGAGCTCAGGGATTCACCTTTTTTTATTGGCGGTTCCATATTAAGCAATGGGCAGCCCGCCATAATCCTGAATGTCGCCCAGCTATTTAAAGTATCATCAGATCAGGGGGTTGGCAGTTTTTCTACTGATTCAAATGAAGAGGCTGATTTGCCACAATCAATTCCCAGAATTCTGGCAGTAGATGACTCTCTTACAAGTCGGGTTTTAATCGGTGGAATCCTGGAAGCCGAGGGGTATGATGTCACGCTTGCAACTTCAGGCGAAGACGCGCTGAATATTCTATCTGCCAACCAGTATGATCTTATTATTTCAGATGTTGAAATGCCCGGGATTAATGGTTTTGAATTATCATCACGTATCCGGCAGGATCCTGAGCATAAGGAAACGCCGATTATGATTATTTCTTCCCTTGCAAAGGATGAGCATAAACGCAAAGGCATTGAAGCCGGTGTTCAAGCCTATATTATAAAAGGAGCATTTAATCAGCAGATTTTTCTGGAAACCATTGAAAGTCTGATTTAAGCAAGGCTGATTTAAACCTGGAGAAAGCCAATGATAAAAATTCTTATTGCAGATGATTCTTTGACAATTCGCAAAAAAATTGCGGAATTAATCCAGCATGACCCGGAAATGGTTGTTGCAGGAGAAGCTTCAAACGGCAAAATCGCTTTTGAGCTGGCAAAAACCTGCTCACCGGATTTAATAATAATGGATCTTGTGATGCCTGTTATGGATGGTCAGGAGGCAACTGAACTTATAATGGCATATCAACCAATTCCGATTTTAATTCATTCATCAGCCTCAAACCGAGGTGAAAATTATAAAACAATGGATGCCTTATCTTCCGGGGCACTGGATTTTATTGAAAAATCCTGCGAAAACTGGGAAAAGGAACTTTTATTCAGGATTAAACGGGCAGCCAAAATCAAAGTTGTAACCCATATAAAAAAAAAGAGAGAAAAGATGTTATTGGATAGAGCAATAATTCCAAAACAACAAAAAACTTTTTCAACATCTTATAATTTAATAGTAATGGGAGCCTCCACCGGAGGGCCAAAAGTTGTTTTGGACATTCTTTGCAGGCTGCCCGAGAATTTTCCAATCCCAATTATTCTTGTTATTCACCTGGCAAATAATTTTCAAGACTCGCTTGGTAAATGGCTGGGTGATAACAGCTCTTTTCAAATCAAAATACCGAAAAATGGAGATTTTTGTTTAAATTCCAGGGGAACTGTCTTTTTTGCACCTCCTGGCAAACATCTTATATTAAAAAATAATCG
>JASFBJ010000433.1 GCA_030149585.1 Desulfobacterales bacterium
TTCCCATGCTCCAGCGTGGGAACCCTATGTGGTATGCATTCCCACGCTGGAGCGTAGGAACGAGCTTTATATTTCGCGGCACCATTTTTTCCTATAAGAAACTTGCGATTGATCGAAAGAGTTTCTTGGTAGAAAGCGAGAACCGTCAAAAGTGTAAACTATCTTTGGACATTAATGAAGGATGCCGTTTATTTATGGAGCAATGTATTTATTAAATATTACGATAATGGATATCATAATATTAAATTACAAATTTGCTGTTTATCGTATAGCTAATTACAGAAATGTAATGAATATAATATCGATAATTTCAATTGATGTAATGTGTATTTAAATATATTACAAGCGGTTATCACAAAATATATTGCGTTGATATGAGATGGCACATCTTTTGAAATATAGTTATGAAAAGATTAATAATATTTCAGTTTTTTTGATAATATTTTCATCAAAGTTAAATCCGATTTTAATAACAGGAAAATCAGGAGCAAAAAAAAATGAGAAAAATTGCAATTTACGGAAAAGGCGGAATAGGCAAATCAACGACAACCCAGAATACGGTTGCGGGTCTGGCGGAAAGTGGAAACAAAGTCATGGTAGTAGGCTGTGATCCAAAAGGGGATTCGACCAGGCTGCTGCTTGGCGGTCTGAACCAGCATACTGTTTTGGACACCCTGCGGGAAGAAGGCGAGGATGTAGACCTTGAAGATATTCGCAAGACAGGTTTTGGCGGCATATTATGCACTGAATCAGGCGGCCCGGAGCCGGGGGTGGGGTGTGCAGGCAGGGGTATTATTACTTCGATTAATCTGCTTGAACAACTGGGTGCCTTTGAGGAAGAGCTTGATTATGTTTTTTATGACGTTTTGGGCGATGTGGTTTGCGGTGGCTTTGCCATGCCGATGAGAGAGGGGAAGGCAAAAGAGATCTACATCGTTGTTTCAGGCGAGATGATGGCCATGTATGCGGCAAACAACATCTGCAAGGGAATATTGAAATTTGCGGAAACAGGTGGAATCCGGCTTGCCGGTCTTATCTGCAACAGCCGTCAGGTCGATAATGAGGTGGGAATGATAGACGCATTTGCAGAAAAGCTTGGATCACACATGATTCATTTTATTCCGCGGGATAACATGGTTCAAAAGGCGGAGATAAACAGAAAAACAGTCATTGAGTTTGAGCCGGAACATCCTCAGGCCGATGAATACAGGGCACTTGCAAAAAAAATGGGTGAGAATGACAAATTTGTTATCCCGTCTCCAATGGAGATGGATGATCTGGAAAAGCTGCTGATTGAGCACGGCATAGCAGGATAGTTTAAAGGGTAATAAAAAAAAATTCATACAGGAGAAAAACCAGCATGATAATGATCAGATCAATTATAAGACCGGAAAAAACAGATAGTGTCCTTTCAGCATTGATGGATGCAGGGTTCCCTGCAGTAACAAAAATGAGCGTAGTTGGCAGGGGAAAGCAGCGCGGCATAAAAATAGGAGAAATAACCTATGATGAAATTGCAAAGGATTTGCTGATTACAGTGGTAAAGGATCAAGACAAGGACTTTCTTATTAAAACTGTTATGAAATTTGCCAGAACCGGGAAAAAGGGCGCTTTTGGTGATGGAAAAATATTTGTCACACCTGTGGATGAAGTTTACACCGTAAGCTCTGGTATCAAGGAAACCGGTTCAGGGGAAACAGAAGAGGTGAAAATATGAAAGAGGTCATGGCGATTATTCGTATGAACATGATCAATACGACAAAAAAAGCCCTGTCCGATGCAGGCATCTCCTCCTTAACTGCCAGAAATGCTCTGGGCCGTGGAAAAGGTCTGGTCGATATGACGCTGCTCAAAGGAGCGGAGCAGGGATACGAAGAAGCGATCTCCCAGTTAGGCCAAAGCCAGCGACTGATACCAAAAAGAATACTTATCATCGTGGTAAAGGAAAAAATGGTGGCAAAAACGGTAAAAACAATAATTAAAATAAATCAGACAGGAAAATCAGGGGACGGCAAGATATTTGTTCTGCCTGTAAGCGATTCAGTAAGAGTCAGGACAGGAGAAAAAGGGGACAGCACCTTAGATGATTAGGAAGGGGGAAAAAAGCGTGGAAACATCTATCAAAGAATTTGAAGAGAATATTTTAAATGCAGATGATTTTATAAAGCCTGAAACAGTAAAAGAGGAAATCCTGAGCAAATATCCGCCAAAGGTTGCAAGAAAAAAATCAAAACAGATTATAATAAACCGGAAGGATGCAGAAAATAAACATCCTCAAATACAGGCTAACGTCAGGACAATACCGGGTATTATTTCACAGCGGGGGTGTTGCTATGCTGGGTGTAAGGGAGTGGTTATGGGGCCTACCCGTGATATCATCAACCTTACCCACGGCCCCATTGGATGCGGTT
>JASFBJ010000026.1 GCA_030149585.1 Desulfobacterales bacterium
ATAGCACAATAACCATTATTTGAAAACTATAAATGTAAAGGGCGTCCCCTATGCCACTTAATCTCGAACATCAAATAATAAAGAAGCCTTGCCATACCAAAAACCACAAAAAAAGAAAAAATCACATCACTCAAAAAATGTCTGCCCTGCACGATCCTGGTTAATCCAACCATTAAGCTATAAGAAAATAAAATTATAAAATATCTATTTCCAAGCCTGGGGAATAAAAATGCTATAGCCACAAAATAAAATCCCATTGCAGCATGTCCGCTGACAAAAGAGCAATTATGGTCACACTCTTTGGCAATTAAAATAGCCGGTGTAAAAGTATTTGCTCCACCAAACTCGATAACGTGATCCGGCCTGGCCCTGCCCCAGTTACCCTTTAAAACAACATTTACAAAAAGTCCCGGGCCTAAAATAAGAGCCAGCAAAAGATAAAAGATTTTTTTTGCGCGTTAAATCAAAGGGTTTTGTTTTACAAAAAAAACATATCACTAAACTGCCCACAAAGCCAATGGTAATAATATCCACTGACTTATAAAAAAATTTAAAGAGAGCCATCTTTTTTTTAAAAAAATGATTAGCGGGGTTATAAAATAAACCAGAGAATTTTAGATCAATCTGGGGGAAAGCCAGAAACAAAATTGCCAGTAAAATCAATGAAAGCCAATACCAGATTGATAAACCTGCCAGAGCAGGCTCTTTTTTTTTGGTTATGATTTGATGCAATCAATCCGCCTTTTTCTATTACGGTTTAATATCATTACCAAACTGCATCTTATGCAATTTGGCGTAGTGTGCGTCCATAGCTAATAGTTCAGCCTGGGTGCCCTGCACTATAATTTCCCCATTTTTTAAAACAATAATTCTGTCAGCGTAACCAATGGTCGAAAGCCGATGAGCAATGACAAAGGTGGTGCGTCCCTGCATAAGATTTTCCAATGCCTTTTGCACAAGGGTTTCAGCCTGGGTATCAAGAGCTGAAGTGGCCTCATCCAAAATTAAAATAGGAGCATCTTTTAAAAGAGCCCGGGCAATACAAATTCTCTGCTTTTCTCCGCCTGACAGCCGTCCACCGAGCTCACCAATATTTGTATCAAAGCCTTCGGGAAATTCTTTTATAAAATCCAGAGCATATGCCGCACCTGCAGCTCTTTCAATCTCTTTATTGCCTGCTTTTGGATTTCCATAGGCAATATTTCCGCGAACTGTATCATTAAATAAAATCGGTTCCTGTGTAACAATTGCTATCTGATCTCTAAGAGATTTTAAAGAAGCATCCCGTATATCAACACCATCAATAATAATATTGCCCTGATTAATATCAAAAAAACGGGGAATCAGATTTACCAGAGAAGTTTTGCCGCCGCCGCTCATGCCCACGAGAGCCAGAATCTTTCCGGGTTGAACATCCAGATTAATCTTCTTTAAAACCATTAAGTCTTCATATTTAAAATATACATTATTAAAGATAACCCGATGGGGACAGCGCTTTAGTTGAACTGGATCAAGCGCCTCTTTAATATCCGACTGGGTCTCCATGACCTCAAAAACCCGGTCCGCGCCGGCTAATCCCTGCTGGATTACATTATTTAATTTACTGAGCTTTTTAACCGGGCCGTAAAGCAATAGTACAGCCGCAATAAAAGAAAAAAATGTTCCAGGAGTTGATTCACCTGAAATCACCTTAAAACCACCATACCAGATTACAAGGGCCACACCGATTCCTCCCAGAAACTCCATCACAGGTGATGATAATGCTTTAGACCTAATGGTTTTCATCTCAAGTTTAAACAGTTTTAAGGTTTTGTCATGAAATCTTTTCTTTTCATAAGGCTCCATGCCAAAGGCTTTAACGATCTTATTTCCTGCAAAAGTTTCATGCAGCATAGCAGTTAAATCCGCCATGGCCTCCTGAGTGCCGGTTGTTACCTTGCGAACTCTTTTTCCAATTGCCACAATTGGAAAAAATGCTACCGGCAAAACAACAAAGGCAAACAGAGCCATTTTCCAGTCCCGATAAAAAATCACGCAGGTCAAGCCGATAATCGTGAAAAAATCTCTTAATGTCCCGGTTATAGCTGAAGAGACCATAGACTTTATAATATTAACATCATTGGTAATCCTCGACATTAAGACGCCTGTTTTTTCTTTTTGGAAAAATGAGATCGGCAGGTCACTGATCTTTTCATAGAGCTGGTTTCTCAACCTGCGTATGATATTTTGCCCCACATAATGCATCAGACATTCCTGACCGTACATCCCCACTCCCTGCAGAAAATAGACAATAATCACAGCCAGGGGGATTAACCTGAGCATTGTCACATCCTTATTTATAAAGATGTCATCCACCACTGGTTTGATTAAAAATGGAACCGCTGAACTGGCCCCGGCCATAACCAGCATACAAACCATTGCCATTGCCAGCTTGCCCCACTGATCTTTGACAAGTTTCAATAACTCACGATGTCTTGAATTTAACTTAAATAAATATTTCTTCATTATTTTAAAGATATTTTTTCTGGTGAATGTCCAAAAGAAAGGTCTGCCTGTCTGGTAAGTTCATTTAGGACATTTTCAAGTTTCTGCATATTTTCCCTGAGCTGTGTACTTTCTGCGCTTTTTGATACATAAATGGGATTACCATATATGAGTTTGCAGCGAGTGGCAGGCCAGGGCAGAATAAATCTATCCCAACTGCTAAAAACCTTAAAATGTTTTGCGCTATAACTCAAAGGAATAATTGGAAAGCCTGTTTTTTTTGCTAAAAAAATAATACCGGGTTGCACTTTATTTGCCGGCCCCTTGGGGCCATCAGGAATAATCGCACCTGAGGATTTTTCATTTTTTAATTTTCTTACCATCTCGCTTAGGGCTGCCCGTCCACCCCGGCTGGTTGAACCTCTGACAGTCTTATTACCCTGATACCGTACCACCTGAGCAATTACTTCACCATCTGCTGAATTGCTAATTAAAACCGTACACCCCATATTTTTATGCAGATACCCAGGTAATAGAAGTCTGGAATGCCAGAGGGCAAAAATAAACTTTCCTGAATTTATAAGTTCCTCGATATTTTCATAACCGTTTTGCTCTACTTTAGTCAGACAAAACCACCAGTCAATCCAAAATTTACCGAGCAAACCAATAAATTTTGCAACCTTTCGGTTTTTTCTGATTTTCTTTATTCTTTTTTTTAAAGTCATCTATATTTAACTGTTTAAAGTCATCATATCTAATGCCATATGGGCTACCCGGTTTGAAGCCCCAGGCCCGCCAAGCAGTTTATTAACCTTTTGCAATTCCTCTTGCATTTTTTCAAGCTGAGCAGAATTTTTTAGCATATTTATTGCCAAATTTCCAATTTTTTCCGGTGTTGCCTCATTCTGGATCAACTCAGGCACCAAATCTTTTTCAGCAACAAGATTTATCAACCCTATATTTTTAACGCGAATAAGAGCCCTGCCAAGCCAGTAGCTCAAAAAAGAAACACGATATATTATTATCAAAGGCGTTTTTGTGATTGCCGCCTCCAAAGTGACTGTGCCGGAGGCTGCAATTGCCAGGGTGGATTGTCTGAAAACAGTTTGAGCAGGTTTTTCCACAATTTCAAAATAATCAGGATCATAATCTGAGCCGCCGATTGCTTTAATTTGTTCTATAGAAGCTGTTGGCGCACAAGAAATAATAAACCGGGCATTGGGGAGCTTCTGCCTGATTATTTTGGCAGCCCCAAGCATGACCGGCAAATGGCGCGTAATTTCTCCATCCCTGGACCCCGGCAAAAGACCGATCAGCGGATTAGGCAAAGATTTCGGCAGAGAATTTCCAGGTAATAAAGATGATTCAAGATCCAGCAGAGGGTGACCAACAAAAGTTACAGGTATATCATGTTTCTGGTAAAATTCAGCCTCAAAAGGCAAAATTACCGCTACCTTGTCCACAAGTTTTTTTATTTTTTTTACCCGCCCTGAACGCCATGCCCATATTTGAGGGGTAATATAATAAAGTATTGGGATATTAATCTTTTTTGCAGTTGACGCAATTCGCAGGTTAAAATCAGGGAAATCAATTAGAATCAAAAGATCCGGCATCATAGTTTTTAGCAGGAGCCTGGCCTGTTTGAGACCGTTAAGCAAAGTCGGCAGTTTTGCAATTGCTTCGGTGATACCCACAACTGCCAGTTCACCGGCATCAATGAGTATATCAACTCCGGCATCCTTTAAATACCGGCCGCCTATTCCAACAAAGGACAGGGATGGGTCCTTTTGACGAAGGGCTTTTACAAGGTTGGCACCGTGCAGGTCACCAGATGCTTCGCCGGCAATTATCATAATGCATTTTTTTTTCATATTGGCAAATAAAATTGATATGAGAAAAGGAATGGGGATTAAAACTGTTTTAATAATTTTGGCTGGTCAGCTTGATCTGATCCATTATATTCAGTGCCAGATTTAAAGCATCGCGTCCCATCTGACCGGTTACAGCCGGAGTCTTCCGTTTTGCAACAGCTTCAACAAAGGAACGTAATTCATCATCCAGCGCATCCCCCCCTTTGAAACTATGATGTTTAATATCCATTCCAGGAATAAGCCCTTTTTCATTTGCTCCATCTTGCCGAATAACTGATATCTTATGTTCGGCAAAATCCACGGAAAGATAGGCATCCGGCTGAAAAATTCTAATTTTTCGCTCATTTTTTTCTGAAATTCGGCTGGCAGTAACATTAGCAACACAACCATTATTAAATTCAACCCGGGCATTTGCAATGTCCACATGCTCTGAGACAACCGGAATCCCGGCTGCGTGAATGCTTTTAATCTTTGATCCCACTAAATTTAATATAATATCAATATCATGAATCATTAAATCAAGCACCACGCTAACATCTGTGCACCGCGGCTTATAAATACTGAGGCGATGGGATTCAATAAATCGGGGTTTTTTAATAATCTCTTCCAGAGCCAGAACTGCTGAATTAAATCTTTCAAGATGACCCACCTGAATCAATAAATTATTATCAGCCGCTATTTGAATTAATTCATCAGCCTCTTTGAGCTGAGTGGTAATTGGTTTTTCAATAAAAACATCAACGCCATTTTGTAAAAAAGCTTTGCTGATAGCATAGTGAGCCGGTGTTGGAGCAGCAATGCTGACAGCATCGACCCTGGTAAACAGCTCTGTATAATCAGTAAAAAAATCGGTATTTAAGTTTTTGGCCACCTTCCCGGCAGCCTCTGAGTCAATATCAACCAGGCCCACAAGTTCAACATTATCCATGCCTTTAAATTTTTGAGCATGAAACTTGCCCAGATAACCAACACCAATAACAGCGATCTTGATTTTTCCCATCTTAAAATTCCTGTCAATCCTCTAAAGCTATAATAGCAATTCCAACCCGGTCAGCCAATTCAATCATTTCATCACGGTCAAAAACAACTGCTTTACCGGCCTCTACTGCTAAGGCTCTGATGCCGGATGCTTTCATAACTGATATGGTATCAACCCCAATGGCGGGTATGTCAAAACGGGTATCCTGAATAGGCTTGCAGACTTTTATGGCACAGGCATTGCCATCGCCCAGCTTTCCTCCGCGTTTTAATGTAGCATCTGTTCCGTCAATTGCCTCAACCGCTAAAACTGAACCACCACTGACGACTACACATTGACCAATGTCCAGGCCTCCGATCTTTTTTGCAATTTTCCATCCCAGATCTATATCCTTTTTTTCACCCCGGTTAGGTTTGCGTTTGGTCCAGACCCCTTTGACAGCCAAAAGTTCCGGAAGCAAAAAGGTAGCAGGACGAATCTTTATTTTTTCTTTTTCCAGCAAGGCGGCAAAAGCTCTCAAAAGAGCGTCATCATGAGTATGACGCATCCCGGCAACTAGTGATATAGCTTTAATATCCGGTTTGACATCCGAAAATATCCTGGTTTTACGAATTGCGCCCATCATCACGGCCTGCTCAACCTGATGAGCCTTAAAAAACTTAAGCAATTTTTTAACCTGCCCCAGATGAAGCCATATAAATTCCTGAGCATATTGTTCCAGCTCCGGCTGAGCCTCATTTATATAACCAACAGCAAAAACCGAAAATCCTTTTTCCCTTGCAGCCTGGGCAAAAATAATGGGAAACTGTCCGTTCCCGGCAATAATTCCAATTTTTTTCATTTTATCGTGTAATGCCGCGCTGAGAAGATTTGATAAATTCGATTAAAGCATTTACTTCAGGCAGCGGCTCTACCTGGGCTCCAACCCTTTCAATTGCCTCGTTAAGGGTCAAGCCGATCCTGAAAATTATCCGGTAAACCTTTTTTAGGGCAGCCATGGTAGCAGGAGAAAAACCATGGCGCTTTAAACCTACCCGATTTATGCCTCGTAAAACAGCCCTGTCACCGGCAACAATCACATAAGGGACAATATCTTTGACAACCGCTGATTTACCTCCAACAAAAGCATAATCGCCAATCCTCACAAACTGATGAATAGCAACAAGGCCTCCAATCGTAGCATGATCTCCAATCTCAATATGTCCGGCAAGGGTTGCATTATTGGCAAGAACCACATTTTTTCCAACACGGCAGTCATGGGCAATATGAGTATAGGCCATCAAAAAACACTCTTCGCCTATTTCAGTAATTCCGCCTCCAAATTCAGTTCCGCGATGAATCGTAACAAACTCCCGAATCAGGGTTTTATCACCGATTTTAACAATGGTCTTTCCACCTTTAAATTTTAAGGACTGGGGTATTGCCCCAATTGCAGCATACTGAAATATCTGACAATCGGAACCAATTATCACATAAGGATCAATCACAACATGAGAGCCGATTGTGGTACCTGATCCAACAACCACATCATCACCGATTACGGTATAAGGGCCTATTTTTACATCAGTATCAATTTGGGCTTTAGAGCTGATAATCGCTGTTGGGTGAATCATTTTTTATCTCCGATCGTTGCCAGTAACTGCGCCTCTGCTACCAAAACATCATCAACAAAGGCCTTGCCGGCAAGTTTCACAACTCTGGTTCTTTTTTTCAGATATTCAACTTCAAAAATAAGTTGATCCCCGGGAAAAACAGGTTTTCTGAATCTGACTTTATCCATACCCATAAAATAAAATGCAGAAATCTGCTCATTTCCCGGCAAACCCTCGGCAAATAATAATCCTCCGGCCTGGGCCATTGCTTCAATAATTAAAACCCCCGGCATAATAGGTTCGCCAGGAAAATGACCTTGAAAAAACGGCTCGTTAAAGCTGACATTTTTCAAGGCCCTTATGCTTTTATCAACTTTAATATCCAGCACCCTGTCAATCAATAAAAACGGATATTTATGTGGTAATTTATGTAAAATTTTCTGTATATTGTAAATATCATTCATCTTGCCGATCCCATTTTTCTTGTCAATCCTATTTTTTTATCAATCCTATTTTTCTTATCAGGCAAATGACTGTGTTGTATCAATCGCTTTCTTTTAATTTTTTTTAAGTTCAGCTAATTGCTTTTCAAGTTTTGTAATTTTCTTTTTTAAATCCGGCAATAAAGGGAATATCAAACTCGATTTAAGCCAGGTTTTATGGGGCATTTCCGGCGCGCCTGATAATACAGCGCCTTTTGGCACGGATTTGGTGATTCCAGCTCGCGGGCCAATAATCACATTATTGCCGATTGAAATATGGCCGGCAACCCCTGCCTGTCCGGCAATAATCACATGATCCCCAATAACAGCGCTTCCGGAAATTCCTACCTGTGCGACTATGACCGTGTCTTCACCAATTACCACATTATGGGCCAAATGAACCTGATTATCTGTTTTAACCCCTCTTTTAAGCCACGTTTTACCAAAAGAAGCCCTGTCAATGGTGTTACCCGCGCCGATTTCAACATCGTCATCAATTCTAACAATCCCGGTTTGAAAAAGTTTATGATATTTTTGACCATCATGCGCAAAACCAAAGCCATCACTTCCGATAACAGTGCCGGCATGAATTATCACTCTACTACCAATAGTACACCGCTCTAAAATGGATACATTGGGGTAGATATGAACATCATTACCGATAATCACATCATCTCCTATCACAACATTCGGCTCTAAAATTACCTGCTCACCAATCTGAACATTATCGCCAATTGAAACAAATGGGCCAATACTCACATTTTGACCAAGAACCACATTTTGACCAAGACATGCCTTGGGATGAGTCTGGGCCAATGGTTTTTTGGGCTTAAAAAATAGATTTAAAACAGTTGCAAAGGCCACTTCCGGATTATCAACCTGAATCAGGTTTCTGCCGGAGCTTTGATAATTTCCTGGAACAATTACACAACCTGCCCTGCTTTGTTCAATCTTTTTCAAAAATTTTTTACTGCCGGCAAAGGTTATATCATCATCACCAGCCAAGTCCAGCGGGGCGGCAGAGCTTATAAGCTTTGCTGGATCACCGTCAATTTTTCCTTGAACCAGATCGGCAATTTCAGAAATTTTGCTGCTCATAATTAATCCATTTTATGTGTTTTTCTTTGCACCGGGATTATTGTGCGGCTTTGGATTTTTTTGTATAATTTTTATTATATTGTGTAATGATCTGATCTGTAATATCCAGACTGTTGGGTGCATATAAAACCCCAATTTTTTCGATAATAAGCAGATATCCTTGTTTTTTACCTATTTCGTCAATAACTGTCAAAACATCTTTTTTTATCCTGCCAATCAAACGCTTTTGCAAGCCCTGAATCTCTCTCTCATATTTTTTCTGTAATGCCTTAATATCATTAATTTTAATCCTGAATTCGCGCTGTTTTTCTATCTGCATTTCCTTGCTCATTACCAGAGATTCTTTCTCCAGTCGCTTTTTCAGATCTTCAATCGCAGCTCCTTTTTCTTTAAGATCAAGTTCCATTTCTTTGCCCTTTTTATTAATCTGAGCCTTTATCTTTTTACCGGAGACAGATGCATCAAATATCTTTTGAAAATCCACTACTCCAATTTTAGCTACATCTGCTCCAGATGCAGGGCAAACAAATATACTCCAGAACAAAAAACTCCCAATTACAGCTATTTTGCAAATCCTCATTTCTCCTCCTTTAGATAAATTTTTGTTAATCAATAATAATTTTATAGATCACTAACTGAATAGTTGCAATATACCAAAATACTTAAAAACCTAATCCCATTGTAAATTCCCAGCGGCCCTTTTGGCTCTCACCGTCTTTGGGGTCCAGGATATAACCGTTTTCAAGTCGAATAGGACCTACCGGAGAGTACCATCTAATACCATAGCCCCCGCCCTGGCGCATATCGTTTAGATCAATAGGTTCATCAGTGTTATAAACATTACCTGTATCAAAAAAAAGAACCAAAACAACCCCTGCCTCCTTAACAAGCGGAATCAGATATTCAATATTAAACTGAACATATTTATCACCGCCGACCTGGCTCTCACTACCGTCATCATTAATTTCCACAGGGCTGATATCACGCCACCCAAATCCTCTGATAGAATTTATTCCGCCAAGATAAAACCGCTCATAATCAGGTAATTCCCCTTGCGAATGTTCTTGAACAAATCCTGTTTTAGCATGGATAAAGCCGACTGTATCCTCAATGAGCGGTATATAATACCCGGTTTCAGCAATATATTTGGTAAAAGCGATATTGCCGCCTAATCCAGCATACTGCACGGTTAGCCTGTGCTCAGCCCCTTCAGTGGGGTTAAATATCTTGTCCCTTGAATCATAACGCAGGGAGGTTGTAATACTGCTGGTGATATTGATTCCCTGAAGGTCTTTGACACTATCTGAGGCATCACGTTCAATATTTTTTATATCGCTGACATCATAACCATAAGTTATATAGGCTCTGGTATAATCAAAAATCCGATAGCTGAATTTAAGACGTCCGCCTCGGCTGTCCTTATCATAAGTGCTGTAATCTCTGATAGAGTTATAAAGATCAAAGCCTGCTGATAATGGAATATCAAACATCCACGGTTCTGTAAAACTTAATGTATATCTTTGAGAGTTTTCTCCCACCTGCCCTTTTAACTGCAGGATCTGCCCCCGGCCAAACAAATTCCTCTGGGCAATCGAAGCTGTGCCGTACATTTGTTCCACACTGCTGTAGCCTGCCCCAAATGTAAATATTCCAGTAGGTTTTTCAGTTACATCAATTTTTAATACCATCTGGTCATCAGCACTGCCCTTGGAGGTATCAACTTTAATATCTTCAAAAAAATCCAGCCGGTATAAATTTCTAATACTCCGTTTTAATCTTTTACCGCTGAAAAGCTCTTGTTCGTATACTTTAAGTTCACGCCGAATCACCTTATCACGTGTTTTGCTATTGCCATTAATATTAATACGTTCAAAATAGACCTTCCGGCCTTTAGTGATTTGATATTTGATATTAACAATCAGTTTAACATCATCTTTAGCAGTAGAAGGAATAATCTCATTATAGGCATAGCCTTTATCAGAATAGAGATCATCAATAAACATCACATCATTTCTGATAACCTCGCGACTATAAAATTCATTAGAACCTATTTTAAGATTTTCTAAAAGCTCTTTTTCCGGCAAAATCAGATCTCCGCTCATACCAACGGTGCCGACCCTGTATCTTTTGCCCTCTTCAATTTTAACTGTAATATAGATCCACTTTTCAATGAACTCTATCTTTGGTTCACCTATTCTGGCATCAATATATCCGTTATTATGATAATAAGCGGCCAGTTTTGCCATATCCTGATTCAAATTTTCCTGATTTAAATCTCCGGAATTGGTCAACCAGGAAAAAAATCCTTTTTCAGATGTTTTGATCTCTTTGAGTAATTCCTTATCAGTATAAGCTGAATTCCCATCAAAATTAATTTCTTTAATTTTGATCCGCTTGCCTTCCTCAATAATAAATTTCAAATCAGCCTGATTATTATCCAGAGGAATAATTTTATAATCAACCTTGACGTTATGGTAATTCTTTTCCTTATAAAGAGATTCAATATTTTCTATGTTACTGTTTATTTTAAATATATTAAGAATTGAGCCAGTGCTTATCGTAAGATTCTCTTTAACCTCCTTATCATCAAATTTTTTATTGCCCTTTAGCGTTATCTTGCGGATAGTGGGCTTTTCCTTAATCTTAAAGGTTACCACCTTGCCGTCTGGAGTATTTTCAGCTTCTATCCTTATATCTTCAAAATAACCCATGGCATATACTGCTTTAAGATCTTTGGCGAGTAACAGAGGATTGAAAATATCAGATGGAGCAGTTTTAATTACTCTTCTAATAGCATCCGCTTCTATCCTTTTATTGCCGATAATCCGCAAATCAACTATAATTTTACGATCAAAGAGTTTTAAATCCAGACTGCGTGAAACTTTTCGGATCATTCCAAGAAGTTTTTCAAGGCCATCCCCTTGTTCATAGATAATCACCGGTGCCTTATCACCAGCCGAAGCAAGCATCCGTAAATCAAGACTGAATTTTTCCCCAATGCGGGTCATACTGCCCCATATTATATAGTCGGCATTATGACTGATTCCTATCTCTCGTATTTTACTCAGTTTTCCTGGTAAAGAAAAAGTTTTTGGGGTTGATTCCCCGTCAAGCTGGATAATCCGGGCTCCATATGCCTTTAGATTTTGTTGAATTCCCTTTTGTATTTCTTCACTCAAATATCCAAGATTTTCCTGAGCATGGATTTCAAAAGGTAAAACCATCACTTTAACGGTTTTTTCAGCCATGGCGCTTGTAGAGCAAAATACAAGTCCTGCAAGGGCGATAATTCCAATAACAAATAACAAACTTAAACGATTAAACATCAACTTTCCTTAATCCGACCATCTGCAATAGTAACACAACGAGACATATGACGCGCGAGATCCATGTTATGGGTAACCACGATCAAAGTCATTCCCATTTCCACGTTTAATTCCAAAAGTAAATGATGAATCTGCTCACTATTCTTTTTATCCAGATTGCCGGTTGGTTCATCAGCCAGCAAAATGTCCGGTTTAAGAGCCAGTGCCCTTGCCAGGGCAACCCGCTGCTGCTCTCCACCGGAAAGTTCTACGGATCGATGGGTTAACCGCTTGCCAAGACCAACCCGTATTAAAAGTTCCTTTGCTTCTCCGGCTGCCCTGGTTTTATCGATCCCCCTGATTAAGGCCGGCATCATAACATTCTCAAGAGCCGTAAATTCAGCCAGTAAATGATGAAATTGAAAAACAAAGCCAACTGATTCATTACGAAATCTTGCCAGCTGTTGATCATTAAAAAGAAAAACATTCTCCCCTTTAAAAAACATTGCCCCGCTATCCGGGCGATCAAGAGTCCCAAGAATATGCAGCAAGGTAGATTTGCCGATACCTGAAGCGCCAAGAATAGCCACTGTTTCAGCAGACCCAAGACTAAAATTCATATTACGCAATATATCTATCCTGGAGTTGCCCTTGATATAGCTTTTAGATATATCAAGCAATGACATCAAAACATTTGAATTTTGAGCCTTTAATTTTTCAGCCATAACGCAAAGCCTCTACTGGATCAAGACCAGCTGCCTGCCGGGCTGGATAAATTGTAGCCAGAAAACAGATGGCAATGGCGGCTAATCCAATCAGAATAACATCTACAGCTTGAAGAAGAACCGGTAATGTCGTAATATAATAAACATCTCCGGGAAGCTTGATAAATTCATATCTCTTTAGCAGCCAGCATAATAAAACACCTGAACCCACGCCTAAAATTGTGCCACCTATTCCAATTGCCAAACCTTTAAAAATAAATATTTTGCCGATGCTTTTTTTAGTGGCCCCCATTGCTTTTAATATTGCGATATCTTTTGTTTTTTCCATTACCATCATAATCAGCGAACTCGTGATATTAAATGCCGCAATTATTATAATAAGGGAGAGAATAATAAACATAACTGTTTTTTCCAGCTTCAAAGCTGAAAAAAGAGATTTGTTCATTTGCATCCAATCTTTTACCTGATATTGCGAGCCAAACATATTAATCAGTTTTTCACCAATCTTTTTAGCCAGGTAGATATCAGAAAGCCGTATTTCAATGCCGGATACACCATCTTTAATTCGTAACAGCTTTTGGGCATCCTTTAGATTAATAAAAGCCAGACTGCCATCATACTCGTACATTCCAGTGGCAAAAAATCCAGTTATTATAAATCGTTTTAAAATCGGCAGATGCCCGGTTGGCGCTATACTGCCACGAGGAGAAATAAGATAAATTCGATCACCTTTGACAACACCCAATACCCTTGCCAGTTCCCGCCCTAAAATAATTCCGGGCAGACCAGGGGACAAAGTTTGATTTTGAAAAAGAGATTCAGCACGCACCAAATTATCAGTATTAAGATTTAAAATCACCTGCCCTGCAGAATTTGGCTCAATCCCTTTTAATCTGGCCCCGGCAACTCTGGTATCAGAGCGCAGCATGATCTGCCCTTTTACAAAAGGTGTGGCTCCTTTTATACCTTCCACATTTTTTAAATCATCCAGAATCTTATTAAAATTAGAAAGGTTACCATTTATGCGGGATAATATCAAATGAGATTCAACCCCGAGAATACGGGATTTAAGATCTGATTCAAAACCGGCCATTACAGCAATAACCACAATTAGAGCCATCACTCCGACTGCAACTCCGGCCACTGATAATAAAGTAATAATTGAAATAAAAGCCTGTTTTTGTTTAGCCCGCAGATAACGGCGACCTATAAATAATTCAAATGACATTAACCTTGTTATCCCCTTGGCTTCATATGGGGAAACAGGATCACCTCTCTAATAGAAGCAGCATTGGTCAGCAGCATAACAAGCCTGTCAATTCCAATGCCCTCTCCGGCAGTGGGCGGCATACCGTATTCAAGCGCCTCAATATAATCCTGGTCCATATAATGGGCTTCTTCATCTCCGGCGGCACGCTCTTCAACCTGCTGCAAAAATCTACTCTTTTGATCTTCAGGATCATTAAGCTCTGAAAAACCGTTGGCAATCTCACGACCCGCAATAAACAACTCAAACCGTTCGGTAACTTCGCTCTGAGTGTCACTTCGCCTTGCCAGTGGAGATACTTCTACCGGATATCCGGTAATAAATGTAGGTTGAATCAGTTCAGGCTCTACCAGAAGATCGAATAATTTAGTTATTATTTTTCCGCGATGACCGGTTTTGGTCAGATTAATGCCCTTATCCGCTCCAAACTGCAGTAATTTATCTTTATTATTTAAAATTTGAGAATCAATACCGCCTATTGATTCCAGCGATTCAAGCAATGTCAAACGCTGCCACTTCCCTCCAAGGTTGATAGTATGCCCTTGATATAAAATGACATCTGAACCGGTTAGCTCCCTTGCAATTTGCGAAAATAATTTTTCCGTAATTTCCATAAGGTCTTCATAAGTTGCATAAGCCTGATAAAATTCCACCATGGTAAATTCGGGATTATGCTGCGTGGAAATCCCCTCATTCCTGAAATTACGGTTAATCTCAAAAACCCTTTCAAAACCACCCACTACCAGACGTTTTAAATAAAGTTCAGGAGCAATCCTCAAAAAAAGTTCCATATTCAGCGCATTATGATGGGTTTTAAAGGGTGCGGCTTCAGCGCCTCCAGGTATGGGCTGCATCATCGGCGTTTCCACCTCAAGATAATCTTTTTCCAGGAAAAAATTTCGCAAAGACTGAACTATCCTGCTTCTTTTAATAAATATTTCACGGACATCGGAATTCATCAGCAGATCAATATAGCGCTGACGATATCGCTTTTCAGGATCTTTAAGACCGTGAAATTTTTCCGGCAAAGGTCTGGTTGCCTTGCAAACCAGCTTTAGTTCTTTGGCTAAAAGCGTCCATTCTCCGGTTTTGGTTTTGAACAGACCACCTTTTAAACCAATAAAATCGCCAATATCCATTTGTTTAAAAAGAGCATAGGCATCATCACCTACCTGATCTTTTCTGATATAAGCCTGAAGCCGGCCGGTTCTATCTCTGAGCCTGATGAAAGCTGATTTGCCGAATTTATTAATGGCCATCATTCGTCCTGCAACTTGAAATAATGGTTCATCTTGTCCCAGTTGATCCGGATGTTCAACGGTTAATTCGATAACATCACGGATGCTGTGAGATACAGTAAAATCATTTGGAAAAAGATTTTGCCCCTTATTTGTAATTTCAGCCATTTTAAGACGTCGCTTTTCAACTAACTCATTCTTTTTTTTCATATGTTTTAACTCACTATTTATATTTAAAGACGCTGGGTTATGTGCAGCTGCCAAATGTCAAAAGACTATAGATTTAATATTTTTTCTTAATATCCAAGAAATTAAACTAGGTTGGGTAGCGTATTTAGAGTTGAGTGTCAAGATTAAGTTCGCGTGGGATTCAGGGGCGAAAGGTTCATTAATTTTTTTAAAAAAATTCACCTTAGCAATTTATGAATGCAAAGAATAATGAGATATGCGGCACCACTTAAAATAATAATGGTCGGACCGCTGGAAAGGCATAAGGAATAGCTGATCCATAGACCAGCCCACGTGAAAAGCGCGCAGAAAAGAACAGAATAGAGCATCATCTGCCATAACCGTTTTGCAAAAAACGATGCAATGGCCGGAGGAATCGTCAACATGGCAATCACGAGAATAATGCCGACAATTCTTACCATAAGCACGATAGTCAAAGCAGTAAGAATCAGCAGAAATATATAAAAAAAAGAAGTGTTTATACCTCTTAAAAAGGCAAATTCACTGTCAAAGCAAACCCCAAAAAAACTATTGAAAAAAATAACAGTAGTTCCAAAGACTAAAATATTCAGAACACCAACATATAAAAGATCTTTGCCTGAAATCAGCAAAATATCCCCAAAAAGATATGAGCCAAGATTAAAATAGCCGGGTGTTCCGTCAATAAACAGGATGCCTGCTGCCATGCCAACCGCCCAAATGATACCAATGATGGTATCTTCCCGTTCCCCCGCATAAATACTGACCAGCCCCACAATCAAAGCTGCGAGTATGGCTGCAAGAAGAGCTCCCAGAATCGGATCAAACCACATCAGTCCCATATTGACTTGCAGATAAAGAGCAAGGCCGATACCACCGAATACTGAATGAGAAATAGCTCCGGCAAGGTATCCGATTCTTTTTGTGGTAACAAAAGTTCCAATAATGCCAAATGAAATTGACGCAAATCCCCCCATAATAAAAGCGTATTTCAAAAAAAGGTTGTCAGGGTCAAAGATTATGCGAAAAAAATCAATCATAATTGTGACCCTTATCACTGCAGCGATGATCGTGCCTGACCATTTTTAAATCACTACGATAAATATCTTTTATCATGGCGCCGTTTATCAAAGAGGTAGGGTGAATAACGACCCTGCGGTTAACGCAGATAACACTTTTTACATATTTTGACACAAAACCAAGATCATGGGAGACTATAAGGATCGTCATTCTTTTATTCAACTTTTCCAAAATTGAAAAAAGTGCTTCTTCTGTCTCATTATCTACACTGGCTGTGGGTTCATCCAAAAGAAGTATCTCAGGGTTGCTGCATAATGCTCTTGCAATAAGGACCCTTTGCTTTTGCCCTCCGGAAAGTTCATTAAAACCTTTATTTATATACGCTGTCATTCTCATTTCTTCTATGGCTTCGATTGCTTTTATCCTGTCGTCTTTTGAAAACCAGAATCGTTTTTTTGAGAGCCTTCCCATTAAAACAACATCTTTAACTGTTGCCGGAAAATTCATATCAAGATAGGCATACTGGGGCATATATCCGACCCTTTCCCTTGCCTGCCCAGGTAAATTACCCAGCACAAGGATATTGCCTGAATCCGGTTTTATAAGCCCTAAAATAAGTTTAAGAAGGGTTGTTTTCCCACCACCGTTAGGGCCGACAATGCTTGCAAATTCTCCTTTTTTTATGGAAAGAATCACATTTTCAAGAATAATATTTTTTTTATAAGCAAAACAGACATTCTCAAATATAATTGCATTATTTTTTTTCATCATTTAAGGATTTATCTTTTTAGTTGTTTTGAAATAACGTTAGCTATTTTTTCCATATTTGACAAATAATCATATGCAAGCGGATCAATTGAAACAACCGTTCCTTTAATGGCTGATGCTATTTTTTGTGCTGCATGCTGATCAAACTGGGGTTGGACAAAAAGAATTCGGGTTTTTTCTTTTTTTGCCAGTTTAATGATTGCTGAAAGCTGCTTGCCTTTTGGTGCTTTGCCCATTATTTCAACTGCCACCTGTTTAAGACCGTATGCATCTGTGAAATATCCAAATGCCGGATGGAATACAAAAATATTTTCTCCTTTTAAATCCTTTAGTGCAGATGCAAGAGTTTCATTAAGTTGATTCAGATCTTTTATAAACAGATGGTAATTTTTTGCATAATAATTTTTGTTTTCAGGATCAATAGATATAAGCGTTTCAAAAATCGTTTGAGCCTGTATTTTAACCATAACAGGGCTCATCCAGATGTGTGGATCTTTTCCAATATTATCATTATTCCCTTTTAAATTATGTTTTTCTTTTGTTTTATTACCATCATGACCAAATGCTCTCATTTCACGTAGAGTAATTCCCTTTCGAGTATCAATAACCAAAATCGAATCAGCAATGGATTTTACCTTATGCAAAAACCCGTTTTCAAACGGTACACCAATTCTGAAATAAATATCTGAAGAAACAAGCTTTTTGATCTGATCCGGCGAGGGGGAATAAATTGCCGGACTCTTGCCGGGTTTTACCAGAACGTCAACAACAGCATTTTTTCCAGCAATTCTTTCAACAAAATATTTCTGGGGAAGAATACTGACAAAGATATTTAATGGATGCTTTGAAAATGAGTTAGTGGGCAGCAGCACTAATAGACCAGTCAGAAAAAATAATGCTATTTGCAAAAACCGGTTCATTTTTATCCTCCTTATAATATATTCTAAAAAATTCACAAGTTACATCTTTTCTTAATAATTTTCCTTTAAAAAATTTTCTATCTGATACAATAATTAGCTTTGGGAATCTATAAAAATATTTTTTTATTGATATTTATATTGAAAGCCATAAGATTACCATTTGGTAATCTTCAGATCATCTTCCGGTTATAAAAACAGTTTATATTAAATTTAAATTCGTTGCGCCGTTTTCAAACGGTTTTTAATTTTTAGCTCTAACAGGAAATAAAAGGGGGAAATATGAAAAATTATAAATCCATTTTCAGATTAATGATGATAGTTGCTTTAGCTGGTCTGCTCTTTCAATTCAGTCCTTTTTCATCAGCAATGGCCAAAACTTCTGCGACGCAGATGATGCCAGCCAATTTTTCCGATCTTGCTGCAAATGCCCGTCCAGGGGTTGTTAACATTCGAACAGTGAAAATCGTTAAAGGCGGTGGCAGGGTATTTCGCCATTTTTACGGCAAGCCTTTTGGCAATGAACGAAATCCTTTTGAAGATTTTTGGGGTAATCAATTTGGGTTTGCTCCTAAAAAGGATTATAAAAAAAGCAGTTTAGGATCCGGCTTTATCATTGATACAAAAGGATTTATTGTTACCAATAATCATGTGATCGAAGGCGCTGATCAGATCAAAGTAAAGCTGGCCAAAGGAAAGGAATATGATGCCAAAGTCATAGGCCGTGATCCAAAAACAGATCTGGCATTGATTAAAATAGAAGGTGATGAAAAATTTGAAGCCCTGACCATGGGTGATTCCGACAAACTGCAGGTGGGCAGGTGGGTGGTTGCCATTGGCAGTCCTTTTGGCCTTGAACAAACTGTAACTGCCGGGATTGTAAGCGCTAAAGGACGTATTTTAGGCTACGGTCCTTATGAAGATTTTATTCAAACTGATGCGTCCATTAATCCTGGTAATAGTGGGGGCCCTCTTTTAAACATGCAGGGCCAGGTTGTGGGAATTAACACCGCAATTATAGCCAGCGGACAGGGAATTGGATTTGCTATCCCGGTCAATATAGCCAAAGGAATCATTGAGCAGCTTAAAAATAGTGGTGAAGTAACGCGTGGCTGGCTGGGGGTCGGCATACAGGATCTTACTGAAGAATTGGCGGATTATTACGGGATCAAAGGACAAAAAGGTGTCCTTATAACCCAGATTTTTGAAGGTGATCCAGCAGAAAAGGCCGGTATCCAGCCAAATGATGTGATTATTGAAATTGATGGCCAGTCAGTTTCCACTGGACGAGAGCTTTCAGGTATTATCGCAAACACCCTGGTAGGTAAAAAAACCAAAATTATTCTCTTGCGTAATGGAGAAAAAAGAACAGTTCTGGTAAAGTTGACCAAACGTTCAGATGATGAAATGGTTGCCGGAAAAAATGAGCAAACAAGTAGCAGGCTAGGTGTGAGCGTGACTGACTTAACTCAAGAGATCATAAGGCGGTTTGGACTTGAGGATAATGAAACAGGTGTTTTTGTAACTGAGGTTGACAGCAAAAGTAAAGGTGATCGCGCTGGTATTCAGGCTGGTGATATTATTAAAGAGGTTAACCGAAAAATAATTGAAAATCAGCAGGATTACACCAGACAGCTAAAAAAGACAAAAAGCTCAGCCAGCATTATGTTTTTAATAAAACGCAGGAATGCAGGAATATTAGCTGTTAAAATTTTACCTTAACAAACTTTATAGATGAAAGGAGCCTGATTATATCAATTAGATATCAATTATATATCAATTATATATCAATTATATATCA
>JASFBJ010000434.1 GCA_030149585.1 Desulfobacterales bacterium
CAGGGGTGGCATAACCCGCGCGTTGAACCATACGCGAATTTTTCTCTGGATCCGGCCACTATGGTTTTGCATTATGGACAGGGAATCTTTGAAGGGCTTAAGGCCTATCGCAACCCCAAAGGAAATATTCAGCTTTTTCGGGCTCAAGATAATTTTAAAAGATTTAATCAATCAGCGCATGCTTTGTGCATTCCTGAAATTGACGAAAAATTTGCTTTAAAGGCCCTTAAAGAACTTTTAACTCTGGAAAATAAATGGGTTCCAAGCGTACCTGAAACCTCTTTATATATCAGGCCGAGCATTATTGCAACTGACCCTTATCTTGGCGTAAGAGCGTCTCATACCTATCGCTTTTTTATCATTTTATCACCTGTGGGCGCTTATTATGCTGAAGGATTTAATCCTGTAAAGATACTGGTTACAAAAGATCATGTGCGGGCCGTGCGGGGCGGGGTCGGCAATACAAAAACCATCGGCAATTATGCAGCCAGCCTCTTTGCCGGAGAAATAGCCAATAAAAAAGGCTATACTCAAGTACTCTGGCTTGACGGAATAGAACAAAAATATGTTGAAGAAGTAGGTTCCATGAATATCTTTTTTGTTATTGACGATGAAATCATCACGCCTGAACTAAATGGCAGCATATTACCCGGTATCACCCGTGATTCGGTAATTAAGCTGGCCAAACAATGGGGTTTAAAAATCAGTGAACGCAGAATCAGCATTGATGAGGTAATGGCTTCCCATGAATCAGGCAGCTTATCAGAAATATTCGGCTCTGGTACAGCAGCGGTTATTTCACCGGTAGGTGAATTAAAATATGGCAACCAGGTGATCAAAATTGGAGACAACAAAGTGGGGCCGGTTGCTAATCGTCTTTTTGAATCAATAAAAAATATTCAATATTCCCTTGGCGATGATCCATTTAAATGGATTGAACCAGTATAATAATGCGAAAAGCACCTTGACAAGATAGGCCGGCATGCTAATATATTGTGTATCTGTGGATTTTTTATAAATTTTGTCATTATTATCATTTTTAAAATATCAGGGGGCGAAACGGCTTCGACGGGGATAAAGAATCTCTGGCTGCATACCGAGTTCCTGCAAACTCGTAAAACGGTGGGACATAAACATAATCGCAGATGATTATAACTACGCTTTAGCCGCTTAGAGGCTAACGTTCTGCTGGATGAATCCTGCTAATCCAGTAAGGGCGACGACTAGCGGGATAGTAAGTGTTGAACTCCTGTTTCATCATTTATGAAAAGCTTACAGGATAGCATCTCAATTATCCAGCCTGGAGGAGAATTGAATTTGCGAAATCTAAAGTTCAGGATATGTATGTAGACGCCCGAGTGGAATGTTTTCGGACGCGGGTTCGACTCCCGCCGCCTCCACCAAAATATAATTCCGCATAATCCAATAACAATCGAAACCCTGAGTCCTGACAAGGATTTCGGGGTTTCGGCTCTTATCGGGCTGAGGCAAAATATTTAGGGCTCGCGCAAATATGAATTAGCAGAATCGGCGCTCAGATTTAGGTTGAATTTGTGACCTTAACCCTCATCATTAGAAGAACAATCCAGAAGAACATT
Source organism: Desulfobacterales bacterium (assembly GCA_030149585.1). Classification (GTDB taxonomy): domain Bacteria; phylum Desulfobacterota; class Desulfobacteria; order Desulfobacterales; family JASFBJ01; genus JASFBJ01. Next base: position 1,599 of record JASFBJ010000434.1, read on the forward strand.
GCCATTTTTCTTTGAAACACAAACAATTCGGCTGCTTCTTAACATCATTCCGTCAAGGCCATCACCCCAGGGACAGATAATAAACCAGCAATTTTTCAATGAACCTATATTATAGACACGCCAGTTATCTTGTGCGCAAGGGTAAATTTTCCAGTTATTATTGGACGTTAAACCAGTATAATATTCTACAATTTCTATGGCTTTAGATTCCGACAAAGTAAATATTTTATACCATAAAGTTTTGATAAAATCCGTAAGAGCGTTAATCATAAAAACACTTTTTAATACCTATTGTTATTAGATTGACGTGCCGGTAATGAATCTCGACAAATCGCAGATTACCTGATAAGAAAAATTAAATAAGGATGATGATTCAAACAAAATTGTGCAAAAAATGCAAAACAAGATGTTTATAATCCAGTATCAGCGTTAATATATATAGCAATTCTTTATCAAATATGAATTTTATAGTACAGGTTTACTGGAGGTTGAATGAACAGCATAGAAAAATTTGTTTCTCTTCCGCAAGACGGGACATCTTCGGTAATTCGGGTATTGGGAATTGATCTTGGCACTACCAACTCAACAGTGGCGGAAGTTATCTGGGAGCCTGGTAAAGCGCCTGTCTGCAATGTGCTTGAATTAACCCAGCCCACAGAAGCAGGAGAATATACGAGTCCTCTAATCCCTTCCGTGCTTGCGCAGCTTCCTGATCATACAGTCTGGATTGGAGAGGGCGCAAAACGGCTGCGTACTTTTCCACAAAAAAATTTATTTTATGACACAAAAAACGATATTGGATTGCGGAAAAC
>JASFBJ010000435.1 GCA_030149585.1 Desulfobacterales bacterium
AAATGTCCATGAAAATTTCTGAAGGATGACAGATCTCTAATCTCACAGGATTATCGCCTTTCTTCGCATCTTTTTAAAAAATCCAGGTTGAACGCAAAGGAACGAGGACAAAATATATTATAGTAGAGACAAGGCATACCTTGTCTCTACTCTATCTCTTTTATAGAGCCGATCATGTACAGATCGCTTTCAGGGCGGTCTGAAAATTCGTCGTTGATGATTCGTTCACAGCCCTCAATAGTATCTTTTAGTTCAACGATCCGTCCCTCATGGCCGGTGAACTGCTTAGTTGTAAAAAAGGGCTGTGTAAGGAAGCGCTCCAGACGTCTTGCCCGAAAAACAATTCGCCTGTCTTCTCTTGAAAGTTCTTCCAGGCCGAGCATGGCAATAATATCTTTCAGCTCTTCATAGGTGGCCAGTGTCTTTCGCACTTCCCTGGCCACTTCATAATGACGGCTGCCCACGATTCTGGATTGGAGCATGATGGAACTGGATTGGAGAGGATCAATAGCAGGGTAAAAACCCTCACTGGCTCGTTTGCGGGAAAGCACAATAGAAGAGGATAGATGAGAGAACGTGTGTACGGCCGAGGGATCGGTAAGGTCATCGGCCGGCACGTATATCGCCTGAATAGAAGTAATTGCGCCATCCTTTGTGCTGGAGATTCGTTCTTCCAGTTCCGCAAGTTCCGTGCCCATGGTAGATTGATATCCCATGCGGGAAGGCAATCGCCCCAAAAGTCCGGAAAGCTCTGATCCAGCCTGTATAAAACGAAATATATTATCAATAAGCAAGAGCACATTTTGTTTAAGATCATCACGAAAATATTCGGCCATGGTCAGAGCAGAGTGCCCAACCCGAAACCTGGCCCCGGGTGGCTCATTCATCTGGCCAAAAACCATAACCGTGTTGTCAAGTACACCGGTATTCTCCATTTCCCTGTGAAGTTCTTCTCCTTCACGGCAACGTTCCCCAATGCCGCAAAAGATGCTTACGCCCTTATACTTGCCCACCATATTATGAATAAGCTCTGTTATAACTACTGTCTTACCCACTCCGGCGCCACCGAACAGCCCACCCTTTCCGCCCTGTTCCAACGGTACAAGGAGGTCAATAGCCTTAATACCTGTAAGAAAAATCTCCTCACTGGTCACCCGCCCGGCCAGCTCAACAGGACGATTATGGATTGATCGGAAGGTTATATTTTCAACTGGCCCGAGATCGTCAATCGACTCTCCAAAGACATTGAACATACGGCCCAAAAGCTCTTTTCCAACCGGCGCCTTAAGAGGTTCTTCGCAGGACAGGACTTTATCTCCCCGGCACAGGCCGCTGGTGGAAGTCAGGGCAATACCCCGTAAGGTCTGTTCATTTAAATGAGCTGCTGCTTCAATAACTACAGATGCCCCTTTTCCAGCCCACATCACTGTATTAATGGGCGGGAGGCGTTCAGGGAAAAAGACATCAACCACACTCCCACGAACCGAAACCACCGATCCTTCCAGGTTTATATTAGATTCATCCTGCCGACTCATCTCTCATCCCTGTCAAAATTTGTGTGAACCCTTATTAGGTATGTTCCATAATGAAGCTATAACAAAATCAAAAAGATTTTTCCCTTTATTATCGATCTGCTTTTTAAAAATTATAATAAGGTGTTTCCAATGTCAATGACGGATTTTATGTTTTTAAAGGTGTGCCCATTATTAATATCAACAAAAAGAAGCCTCCGCCGAAAGCCTCTGCCGGAAACCTGTGATTGCCAATTTTAAAAAAAACCGCAGACATGGCTTTATCCTAATTTTATCCTTGCATATTTTGGGAAGAAGGGTCAAATATATAGAATGGGGTTAAGGCCAATACCCTGTTTTTTTCGCTTGGGAAGGGGCTTTGTTTGACTGAAAAACAGGGAAAACAAAAGACATTTTGCCGATGAAAACTGATCTTTTTTTCTACATGTTTCTGCGCTGACACTCCTTTTGATTATAAAAAATACAGCAGGCGGACATTGCCAGTTTGATGAGCATCAATATATTACCTTCCTGGGCATTTTCCTGGTTTCACTGGGAGCTGCTACCGGCTTGCCGGCCACATACCGATTCCAGAAAACTGAAAAGCAAATCATGGAAGATACGTAACTTCTCAAAAAATATGTGGTAGTAAAAAAAATTAATCATAAAAGCAGGGGCAACTATGCTATTGATGCTGATATTTTAACAGCAATTCCCGCTTATAGTTAAAGAGCCCTAAAATAGAAGGTTAAGGTTTTTTCGTTTCGTAAACTTTTCTTGGATTTAACCCCAAAATAACATTTTTTTTGATTTTTTTACAACATAACTTTTTCTATAGACCTCACATTTCGCACCATTTGATAATAATTTTCCTAATTTTATTCTGTGATATT
>JASFBJ010000179.1 GCA_030149585.1 Desulfobacterales bacterium
GGCGGAATAGCAAATCATCCGGTTGCCGGAAGCAATATAACTTTTACTATTATTGCAGGGCCGGCTCATTTTATCGAACCAAACGGAGATACAGGAACTTCAAGCAGCGGCACAGGGCCTACAGATACTTCGGGTCAGGTACGCGCCAGGATAATAGCCGAAGTCACATCAGAGACCACAAATGTAATAGTACAAGCAGTTTCAGACACTGGTGCCACAGCAACTCAAAGCTTTCAGGTTCAAAGGCTTTACTACGAAGCCCGAATAAATATCGAGCCTGAAGAAGTCGGCATCAACCAGGAAGCTCTCTGCGTTTTTACAATTGGTTCTGCACAAGATCCCATATATAGCAGTTTCTGGTATAACGATGGTGAAGGTTTCTGGTACGGAGCAAATCATCCGGTTGTCGGAAGCACTGTAACTTTTACTATTATTGACGGGCCTGCTTATTTTATTGATTCAGATGGAAATCATATAGGTACTTCAACAACCGGCACAGGTCCTTCAGACGCTTCGGGTCAGGTAAGGTCCAGGATGAAAGCCTACTACACACCAGATACCACAAATGTAATAGTGCAAGCTGTTTCAGAAAACAGCTCAGGCGAAATAATAGCGACAGTAACTCAAAGCTTTCTGGTTGAAAAGCTTAACTACGAGGCTCAGCTGGAAATCGTGCCTGAAGAAGTTGATGTTAACGGAGAAGTCCTCTGTATTTTTTCACTTTGTTCTATGGGAGACCCTTTAGAGGGTGGCGGCGGCAGCACCTGGAATAATCCGGTTGCCGGAAATAATGTAACTTTTACTATTATTGAGGGGCCGGCTCATTTCATTGATTCAGCTGGAAATGATATAGGCCCTTTAAGTACCGGCACAAGTCCTTCAGACATTTCCGGTCAGGTTCTGGTCAGGATAAAAGCCGATGACACACAAGACTCCACAAATGTAATAGTCCGTGCTGTTTCAGAAGAAGGCATAGTAGACAGCACTGGCGCAATAACAACAATAACAACAGCAACAGTAACCCAAAGCTTTTTGATTGAAAGAAATTTAGGATTGATTGAATTTACAATGCCCTCTGTTTATGCAGGGACTCAGTATTCGGTTTCTTATGAATATGGCGGAGCCACACCTGGTCAGGCTGATTACATCCTTCCCTTTACGGTTGTGCACACAGACGGAAACGGAGAGCCTCTTGCAAATGCCGAAATTGTGCTTGATACATATCTGGAAAGCAGCAGCATTATCTCATTTACTCTTGGAGATTTAACTCCATTGCCGGTTACACTGATTACGGATGATGACGGGGTATCGAGCTTTATCTTATACGCATCTGTAGATACCGCCTATGTCTGGGCAGAGAACAATATCGGCAGTCTGGTTTTAACCGGAACCAACAGCGGTGTCAGGGGATCATTCCCCCTGGTTTTTAATATTAATAGAGTCGGCGAGGATGAATTATCTGTGTGGCCGCCTTTTGCCCATGTAACAGACGGACTACCCGTGCCCATTCATGCTTATGGAGGAGAAGCTCCCTATACATGGTCTCTTGCTGGAAGCGGCACTATCAGTGGGACGACGGGGGCAAGCATTACATATACAGCCTCTACCCCGGCAGGACCTGCCGTTATAACACTTATGGATGATGCTGGTGAGTCTGTGGATATTAATATAACAGTTTGGCCCTGAATGATGCTCAAATGAGGAATTTTCAGTGATAAAACTTCGAGGAATCTTTTTTATAGGTGGCGCGGTAATTATTGCAGCGCTGTTTGCAATGCTTGCTTCAAAATATTTGAATAAGCCTGGTAAACGTTCAATTAATATTGCAATTGCCGCACAAGATATTTCACCTGGTGAAATTTTAGGTCGTAAAAATGTAACCATTAAGAGCTGGCCGGATAATAATCTGCCGCCCGGGTCATTTCCAGGGCCCGCCAGTCTGACAGGCAGAATAGTTGCACGGCCCATATTAAAAGGCGAACCAATCAAGGAGATAAAACTGGTTGTTCGGGGTCAGACAAATGGCAGTCTACTATCCAAACAGGTGCCACAGGGCATGCGGGCAGTAAGTATTAAAGTCGATATGGTCTCAGGTATCTCAGGATTGCTTAAAAAAGGAGATCTGGTGGATGTTATCTCAACCAGTTCCATGGGCGGGGCAAAAGAGAGCATGATCTCCAGGTTAATATTAAGGAAAATTAAAATCCTGGCAGTCACAACTGATGAAGTAGCCTCTATAAAAATAGGAAAGGGCACCGTGGTCTTATTGCTTACCCTTGCCCAGGCAAAAATAATAGCCGCAGCCGAAGATTCCAAAATAAGACTTATTGCAAGAAACCCGCTGGAAGATGAAAAGCCAAGCCTTGATGCCACGACTTTTTCAGGATTTGTGGGAGCAAGAACAAATTCAATGCTGAAAAAGATGATTGATAAAAAAGACGAAAGGCTTAACCGGAGTATTACTCAGGGTAAAAGAGCAGTTACAATCAGAGTAAATAATGAGGATGGAATTTGCGGACTTTTGCGGCCCGGCAACAGGGTGGATATCCTGGCAGCGCATAAATTTATTCAAACCGCGGATAAAAGACGGGCCGGGCATGATACTACTGTTGTGGACAGCCAGGTTTATGCGAAAATAGTTATGCAGAATATTGAGATTATGGCAATCGAGGATGATGTTGAAACACCTGAAGAGATCTCCGGCAGTGAATCCGGGAAAAAGGCAGCTTCATTTGTCGAGGGCGCTGAAACTTCTTTGGATAAAAAACAATCGGATATAAAATCCAAAGATGACGGCAAAAAAGAAAAAGATGAAAACAGCGATGATAAAAAAGGCACCCAGGGAAGATTAAAAACCAGACTTACCAAACGGGTTACATTTCTTGTTACACCTGAAGATGCTGAGAAGCTCACCGTTATTTCAGTAAATTCCGACATAAAATTAATTGTAAGAAATTATGATGATCAAGAGGAAGTTGAAACAACCGGTGAAGGCAGCAATGATATTTTTTATAAGGCTGAAGCCAGAAGATATTATAATGTTAATATATTTAAAGGACTCAGACGCGGCCGCAAACAGTTTGACAAAAAAGACCTGGAGGCCATTAACATCTTTCCCAGAAGGGGTCGCCCTGCAAACCCCGGTTATAACAGTTTCAGGGACGACCCCAGGGAAGATAATGAAATTTAAAAAGGAGCAATAGATGATCCGGTTCAGAAAAACAGCAGGGTTAAAAATATTTATCCTGCTGAATATTTTAATCTGTTTTTGGATAGTGGAAAAAGGTTTTTCCGAAACCAGGGATGCTATTCCTGAAACGGAAATAATTATTCCCCTTTATAAATCATATTATATTTCAACACCGCCTTTGCCTGTAAAAACGGTTTCAGTGGGCAACCCTAACATTGCGGATGTAAAAATTATTACACCAAGGGATATTATTATTGAAGCCATAAGCCCGGGTGTTACCACTGTTTTTCTCTGGTTTGTAGAACATGATGACGCGTGGATGGTTATTGGACGGCCAATCTGTATGAAATATATTGTTAAAATCACTACTGATATACAGGTGGAAACAATTAAAGGCACAGCAGTGTGCCCTGCCTGTTCTTTGCATGAATGGCAATGCGACAGCTCAAAAAGCCGGCAGTATAATATAAATCAAAGCAAACCTGAATTAATCAATCAAAAAATCAAAATAATAGAGGCGGATGTGATTAATGAATAAAGCCTGTAAAATAAATAAAACCTTTGCAAAGATTTTTAAACCGGGCATTTTTTTGCTCATTTATCCTTTGATTTTATTTTGCAATCCAGTCTGGGCGGAAAACAGATTCAAGCAGGCCGGAGTGTTAAACACTAAAGAGCAATTTAATCAAAACGAGCTGAAAAAGGCGGAAGAGCTTGAACTTATATCAGGTAAATCTTTTGTGCTTGAAATTGACACGGATATTGAGCGGATTGCCGTTGGAAATCCCAAAATTGCCGATATAAAAGCCATCTCTCCCAGACAAATCCTTATTAATCCCCGCTCGCCAGGCACAACCAATCTTATTATATGGCATAAAAAGCAAAACAGCGCGTCAATACCCCCAAAAATATATAACCTGACCGTAAATATTGATATAAGCGAGATTGAAAAAAAAATAAAAGATATAGTGCCTGAAGCAAATATATCAATAAAGGCGGCAGGCGGGAATTTGCTGGTTCAGGGTGATTGCGAGACTCACGAAATAATGGACAAGGTAATAATGGTGATCAGCAGTTTTGTTCCACAGCCTGCCATAAAAAACCTTATGCAACTGAAATCAGCACAGCAGGTACAGCTTGATGTAAAAATTGCTGAAGTATCAAGATCTGAAATAAAAAGAATCGGTTTAAACTGGCTCTCAAACAGATCTTTTTCAGGTCATCAAACAGGCGTTGGCCTGTTTCAGTCGGGAAGCGCAGGCGGGACACTGGGTGGACAGGGCGTAAGCGGCCAGGTTGTCGGTCAAAGCAGCAGCGGGAACACGTATCAGGAAAATTCCGGAGGCATTCTTTCATCTAATGTGAGCATTGCATCTACTTTTTCAGATGCTTTTCAGATTGCCATCAGTGTTCTGGATAAAGATTTTCTTTCCATAATCAGCCTGCTTAAAAGCCAGGGACTGGCCCGCATTCTGGCCAGACCGACTCTTGTTGCCATGAGCGGACAAAAAGCTACTTTTATGGTCGGCGGCGAATTTCCAGTGCCGATAGATGCCGGGGAGGGTTCTGTTGGCATAGATTATAAAAAATACGGCATTACCCTTGAATTTACACCGGTTGTTACCGGCACGGAAACCATCAACCTTAATGTTGTTACCGGCGTGAGCGATATTGATTATTCAACAACGGTTGCCTCCGGCGGTGTAATGGTTCCGGGAGTTTCAAGCAGGGGTGTTGGCACATCCTTGCGGCTCAAGGATGGTCAGAGTTTTGCGATAGCTGGAATGTTAAAGGAAAATATCAACTCTGTGATCAATAAAATTCCTATTCTCGGAGATATTCCTATTCTCGGGGTTTTGTTTAGAAGCAAGGAGTATATAAAGGAAGAAACCGAGCTTGTAATCCTTGTAACCGCACACCTGGTGAAACCCCTGAACCGGCTGGAAGTGCCTGCCCTTCCGGGTGAGAGAGAGGATTATACCCTTGGCGATTTTGATTTTTTGTTCACAGCCAAAAGCGGGGGTGAAAAAAATCTGGAAATCAAGAATTCAGACGGCCAAAACAAACCCGGGTTTACAGGGGCTGTTGGATTTGAAAATTAATTTCCGCCAAATTATCTGAACCTGAAGGATAAAATTATGCCAGAGAAAGAAAACGCAGTTGTTGTCAGCAAAGACAAGCTGCTTATTGATGAGATAAAAATAAACATATCTTCAATCGCAAACCTTATTGGATCCATTAAAAGCCACGACCGTGCTTACAACTTTATAAAGGAGAAAAGGCCCTCGCTCATCTTTATTGATATAAGAGACGACGTGGAAACCGGCCTGGCTCTTGCTGAAAGGGTAAAAAGATTATTGCCGAATAGAATGCTGTTTGCAATAGCCGGAGCTTTGAACTCAAAACTTATTTTAAGATCACTTAGAAGCGGATTTACCGATTATATCCTGTTTCCCTTTGATAATAATGAACCCCTGATAGACATTGTCAAGGCAGCGCGGCAAAAAGGCAAACAAAGCCGCAGGGCTGGAGAAATTTTAATCTTTTCCAGCAATAAGGGGGGCCAGGGGGTTACAACAATTGCGCTGAATACCGCCGATCATATTCAACGCCTTTTCAACGGCAGGGTACTGCTTGTTGATTTTAACATGAACTCAGGGGATATTGCGGTTTTTCTTGATTTGCAGGAATCCTACACACCTCTTAATCTTATCAAGGACATCGAGCGTCTTGATGAGAACCTTTTATTTTCTTCCATTATAAAACACCCCAGCGGGTTTTATATTTTAAGCGCACCTGAAAATATAACTGATTCCGCTTCAATTACAGTTGAAGATATCAATAAAATGTTCCAGGTTCTTAAAAGTTTTATGGATTATATTATAGTTGACCTTGGAGATGGCTTTTCTGAAAAAACAGCAGCAGCTTTTGATATTGCAGATAATATTTTTCTGATTTTGCAGCAAAGTGTTCCCTCTGTTAAAAGCGCTAAAAAGCTTATAGATCTGTTTTATAATGTGGGCTATAAAGAGGATAAAGTAAAAATAATTATAAACAGATATGAAGAAAAAAACCTGATTGGACTGCATGATATTGAAAAACTTATTTCACAAAAGATTTATGGGTCAATCGCAAATGATTATTTTCCTGCTTCAGATGCTGTTAACCGAGGTGAACTGATAACCAGGCACCACTCCGGCTCCAGAATTGACAAAGATATATCAGCTCTGGCAAGCCGCATAACCAATATAAAAATAGATGATAATGACCAGGGCCGGAAAAAATTATTAAAAAAATGGCTCTCATCCATATATAGAGGAAATAAAGCCAGGGAACGGAAAGCATAATGAAACTTGTCGAAGTTTTTAGTGGAAAAACCAGCAAAAGCGAGCCGGTTATAACAACCACCAGCTCCAGCCATTTTGATCTTGAGACCTATAACCGGATCAAAACAAGAATACATACCCGGCTTGTTGATCTGCTTGATTTAAATGCCATAGCCGATATTCCAAAAGAATCCCTGCGGGCATCCATAAAAGATGTAGTGGTGGATGTTACTGAAAGAGAAAAATTTCCCATTAATCTCAAAGAACAGGAAAATATAATTTCCGATGTATTAAACGAGATCCTGGGACTTGGCCCCATTGAACCTTTGATGCAGGATGACACGATTCAGGATATTCTTGTTAATAAATATTCCAGTATTTATGTGGAAAGAAACGGACTGCTTGAAAAAGTGCCTTTTCAGTTCAGGGATGATGAACATCTTATGCAGATTATTGACAGGATTGTTGCCGGCGTGGGCAGAAGGATAGATGAATCCTCCCCAATGGTGGATGCCAGGCTTTCAGATGGTTCCAGAGTCAACGCAATTATCCCTCCGCTTGCAATTGACGGGCCCTGCCTTTCCATAAGAAAATTCGGCTATACACCAATGAAATTATCCAATCTTCTTGAAAGGCAAAGCATTACTCCTGAAATAATTGAATATCTAAAAGGCGTTGTAATGTCAAAATTAAACCTTCTTATTTCAGGAGGCACAGGCGGCGGCAAAACCACTCTGCTCAATATCCTGTCGGCATTTATTCCTCCTGATGAAAGGGTAGTCACAATTGAGGACAGCGCTGAATTACAGCTTCAGCAGCCTCATGTGGTAAGGCTTGAATCACGACCACCAAATATTGAGGGCCGCGGCGAGGTAAAGCTTACAGATCTTGTAAAAAACTCTTTGGGAATGCGGCCGGACAGAATAATCGTGGGTGAAGTCAGGGGAGCGGAAGCCATGGATATGCTCCAC
>JASFBJ010000436.1 GCA_030149585.1 Desulfobacterales bacterium
CGGATATGATTTTTTCCGTTTTTGAGCTGATTGAATTTTTATCCCAGGGCATGACTCTTTTGCCGGGAACAGTGATTTTAACTGGAACGCCAAGTGGTGTGGGATTTATTCAAAAGCCTCCGCTATATTTAAAACCGGGTGATAAGGTAGATGTAGTTATCGAACGAATTGGGACACTTAGCAACCCTGTTGTGGCGGAAAAAGAAAAAATATAGTTAAAAATCGGCAACCTTTCAATTTTATATATTTTAGAATGAGCCCTAAGGCAAAAAATCAAACTGAAAATTGTTGGCTTTTTTAGTCATTTTCTATTGACTAAATTTATTCAGTGGCCTCTGACTAAAAAATAACAAAAATACATAATGGATATCCGTTTTTTACCCCCCATAACCTGCATATAGAGGGTCTGGATATTTTTATTAGGCAGGATCCGAATTTCAGGGCATTAAACAGGCAGAAGCTTGTTTATAAATCTGCGCTGATTGATAAGTTGCCGAAAAAAATACCGGGCATTTATACAATTACCGGAGGTCGGCAGATAGGCAAAACCACACTGCTCAAACAGTGGATGGCCCATTTGATCGAAAACGGAGAAGTTTCAGCCCTCTACCTGAATTTTGAATAAAATACCGGCAAATTGCGTTTACATTTAAAGCGTAGGGGCAGGCCCCTGTGCCTGCCCTTTTACGGCTATATTTGAAGGATGCCAAAATTCAAACCATTTTTTTCCGTGTTTTTTCTGGTTCCCACGCTCCAGCGTGAGAACCAGAAGATGGACAAATATTTTAGTTGGGGTTGTAGGTGGGGGTTTTGGGGTAAAAATACTCGACTATTCATATAAAGAGATTCGCTCAAAACTTGATAAAAAAATTAACGCAAAAACCATTGTAGACAAGCATTTAGACCCAATATTAAAATCAGCCGATGAGCTCGTAGGGAAAATGAGATCGCTGGCTGAATTAGATTTCAAAGAATTAACGGTATCCTTTAAACCTCAAACAGGGGATTTTGATGCTTGGATTCCATACTTAAATATAGTCTATTTATTTGCACAGTTTTGGGCGAGAATCCAAATTCTAAGAATTGAAAGCGTCTTTGTTAATTTTGCCTCAAACGACAAAGGTATAAAACTTCAAAAATTTATCAATGCGTTAGAATCATCACGGTCAAGGATTGTCGATCGTTCGTGGCAAAGAGGTATGGGTGAAGCAATATTGAAATTTGATGGAAAAGAAATAAGAGTCTATACATTTAAAGAATTTGTCGATGAATTCCTTTCATCTGAAAAAAACAAAAAATGGTTTAATCCACTGATAGAAATCATAACAAATATCAAGTTGAAAAAGAATCGTCAGACAATTCTTTTCTATGGCTCAATACTTCACTCTCTGGTTGATACTTTAGACCCTAAACATTTGGTTACAAAATATAGACCCAGTTGGCCAAATAAACTTTCAAAGAAAAATGTAAGGGATTTAAAGTACAGAGTTTTTAGAGAGTATTTGCCCTTTGTAAAAGAGCCGTATGTATACTACTCAAAGAAAAACCGCTCGCGGAACATTGACCCCAGAAAGGATACGAGAACGTTGAGCGGATTCTATCAAGTCAGTTTGTGACTGGCAAGTATTCTAAAAAATGCAAATATTAATGTCAACAAAAAAAGCCTAACAAAAAAATAAAGCGGACGCAAAAAGCAGCGCCGCTTATTAAATCGCTCGATAGCCAATGATAAGATTAATAAAAGATACTCTACCAAATTTTCCAGATGAAGTTATTAAAGAGTGGCTTTTACCATTTGCCGAGTCTGAAGGATGGCCTCCTCAGCTTGGTTCCGACGGTATTCCTTTGAAGCGATGGCGGGATTTGCTCGGCTTGAGGCCATTTGGTTTTTTCCAAAGATTGGATTGGAAGAAAGAACATAAGCATATCTCAATACATGAAATAGTAAAAAAGTCCCAGCCAGCTTTAGTTCAAATTTTTGAAGCTGCAATTTTAGGACGTCAAAATATGATGTCTTCCAGTATCTCGAATTTAAAAGAACGTTTTGAAAGTGTCGTAATATATATTAAATCTCGCGGTTCAATGCCAAACGCCCCTGCCTTATTATCTGAGAATGATAAATATTATATTTTTGATGGGAATCATCGGCTTTCTGCTTATTACTATTGCTATGGGTATTTTAAAGTCGCTGTAGAGTCTGAATTGATGCTATCGACAAATAAAAATCAGAATTACTGGATAGCGTACCAGTAAGCGAACAAGCCCATTAACCAGATGGGCTAAAACCGTGCCCCCTGGTTATGGGCGGCGTTATATGGCTTGGGGCCCAACTAAAGGAGGAGTAAAATGTCAAAAAAATTTCTTGAAGTATCATTATCAAT
>JASFBJ010000437.1 GCA_030149585.1 Desulfobacterales bacterium
TGCATACCACATAGGGTTCCCACGCTGGAGCATGGGAACCAGGCAAGAAGCAACACCTAAAAAGTGTAAACTAAATTTGAAGGATGCCAAAGGAAGTCTAATAAATCTAATTACTTGTCAATATCTTATGGCATTTGATCAGATCTTCTACCGCATCGGGATCTGCCAGGGTTGAGGTATCACCAAGACTGTCAAACTCATCATTTGCAATTTTTCTTAAGATACGGCGCATGATTTTGCCTGAACGGGTTTTGGGTAAAGAGGGTGCAAAATGGATAATATCAGGGGTCGCTATGGGCCCGATTTCCTTTCTGACATGCTGTTTCAACTCAGCCAGCAATTCATCACTGGGGGTCGCGCTGACCCTGAGCGTCACATATGCATAGATTCCCTGGCCTTTGATATCATGGGGATATCCAATTACTGCGGCTTCCGCAACTTCCCTGTGACTGACAAGAGCACTTTCCACCTCGGCAGTCCCCATTCTATGGCCGGATACATTGATGACATCATCCACACGCCCGGTTATCCAGTAATAACCGTCTTGGTCTCTGCGACATCCGTCACCTGCAAAATAATATCCGTCAAACATCCGGAAATAGACCTTTTCAAATCGATCATGGTCATTATAAACAGTTCTCATCTGGCCGGGCCAGGGTTCTTTAAATGCTAAAATACCGTCACAGGCTCCTTCAAGTTTTTGTCCCTTTTCATTTAAAATAACCGGGTTGACAGAAAAGAAGGGCAAGGTTGCTGATCCGGGTTTCTGATCAATGGCGTAGGGCAGCGGAGTAATCATTATGCCACCTGTCTCCGTCTGCCACCATGTATCTACAATCGGGCATTTTTCTTTTCCCACATGTTTAAAATACCATTTCCATGCTTCGGGATTAATGGGTTCCCCAACTGACCCTAAAATTCTTAAGGATGAAAGATCATATTTTTCAACCCATTTTTCCCCCTGGGCTATCAAAGCCCTGATCGCAGTGGGCGCGGTGTAAAACTGGTTCACTTTCCATTTATCAACAGTTGCCCAGAAACGTCCCGGATCAGGATAGTTGGGAACGCCTTCAAACATGAGGCTCGTTGCTCCCTGAGACAGGGGGCCGTAAACAATGTAGCTGTGTCCGGTTACCCAGCCGATATCGGCTGTACACCAGAAGATATCATTATCATGGTAATCAAAAACATATCTAAAACTAATTCCGGTATAGACCATATAACCGCCTACACTGTGTTGTACGCCTTTGGGCGTTCCAGTTGACCCTGAGGTATAAAGGATAAAAAGAGGATCTTCTGCATTCATCCATTCCACAGGGCAATCACTGCTTTGTTTCAGTGCTTCTTCATGCCACCATACATCCCGTCCCTCTTTCATTTCAATATCAGAACCGGTTCGCTTTACTACAAAACAGCATTCAACCGAATGTCCCTTTTCTTCGCACAGATCAATAGCTGTATCTGCATTGCCTTTTAAAGGAACTGCCTTTGCTCCTCTCATCACTCCGTCAGTGGTCACAAGAATTTTGCAATGGCTGTCCAGTATGCGATTGGAAAGCGCGTCAGAAGAAAAACCACCAAACACAATACTGTGAATAGCACCGATACGGGCACATGCCAGCATGGTGACTACCAGTTCAGGCACCATGGGCATATAGATAGCAATTCTGTCTCCTTTTTTTACCCCTTTGGATTTTAGCGCATTGGCAAATTGACAGACCTTTTCATGGAGTTGTTTATAGGATATTTCAAGATCTTCACCAACTGTATTGCCTTCCCAGATAAGAGCGGTCTGGTCGCCCCTTTCTTTTAAATGTCTGTCAAGGCAATTATAAGCTATATTTGTTTTACCGCCCTTGAACCACTCTATTTTAATGGGACCTTTGGAGATATGGTAATTAAAATCCCGAACAGTGTCCCATTTTTTTTCCCAGTGAAATTGTTCCGCCATTTCCGTCCAGAATTCATCTGGTTTTTCAATGGAACGATCGTACATTTCTTTGTACTCATCAATGGTTTTTACCCAGGCGTTTTTTCGGTACTCATCCGATGCATGAAATTTAAATTCAGTCATTTTCTCTCCTTTTTTCAATTAAAACCAGTGTGCAAAATTTATTTCAAAATTTACATCTTTTAACCGTTATAATGGATATGGCCTTAAATTTTTTTAGGTACCCAGTTCCGTGATTAATCCAGGCTGTTCTATTCTTTTTTCTGCAGGTGATTTGGTCATCAAGGCGATTATCGCTCCGGCCAGAAGAAGGCCTGATGCAATAATATATCCTGTTTTCGGACTGTTGGTGTATGCAACAATCATTTGCGAAGCCCTTGGAAATATGAAACCGCCCACACCCCAGGCACTAAAAACCAAACCG
>JASFBJ010000027.1 GCA_030149585.1 Desulfobacterales bacterium
GTGTTCGTCCCCAATTACAGCGGCGGGCCCGTCCTCGATTTAAACGAGGTTCCCTTAAGGGCTCGCGCAAAAACAACTTTACATTTTAAGCGCCGATGCATCCAGCCTGGCTGCGTTGCGAAAGTTCGGAATATGCTTGATATTCCTGCACTTTCGCGCCTTGCCAGACTGGCGCCTCAACGCTTAAAATTGCTAACTTATTTTTGTGCGAACCCTAAGCTCTATATATGAGCGCCTGAATAGCTATAATCTGCATTTAATTAAACAAAAAGGGATGAAAGTCAATAAAGAAAATAACAGAGTCAATAATTCTCATTAATAATTTGGCTACTTCATACCCGTATAATATAAACGCAAAAGGTGCAGTTCATCGTAGCTGACAGCTCCGTCCATGGCGTCATATACCGGCCTTAAAAGTTCCGGCCCCAAAGATTGGAATGAATCAAGCACCCTGGCTTGCTCATCATCCGGTAATTTAGAAAGTGATAGTAGAGGTTTTGTATTTATGGAATATCCATCCTGAAGATATTTATACAGATGACTCAGTACGGTACTTTGCTTTATGTTAAAATTCTTTTTGATTAAATCAATGGATTTGCCTGCATTATAAGCTTCTCCGACAATAATATGTCTTTTTTTTGCACCTGATTCAGTTCGGCCTGCAGCCTTTGGTTTTAAGTGTCCGGCGCGTTCTTTAATCTGATTTTTTTTGCAGTATTCAATAATAAGACCTAAAAAGATCTTTTCATATTTTTCAGCTTTGACAATTCCAACACCATTAATATTTAAAAGAGTATCACGGGTTTGAGGGAAAAAATATGCCATTTCAATCAGGGTTTTATCAGAAAAAATCACATAAGGTGGAACAGAATCATTATCAGCAATTTCCTTTCGCTTTTGCCTTAATATTTCAAAAAGATGCCTGTCAAAATCATAAGTGGTTTTTTTTCTTAACTTATATGTGGGCTCTTTAGCTTCAGAGGCTTTTATCAGCCTTCCGAAAACTTTTTCTTTATCTTTAAAAACTTCCCAGGCTTTTGGGGTAAGTTTAAGCCCACCGAATTCCATATCATGTTCCGTAAGCCCTTTATTGAGAAATTGCCGGGAAAGCTGCTGCCATTGTTTTTTTGAATACTCTGTTCCAATTCCATATGTAGATAACCTGTTATGCCGGAAATTCAGCACTTTTTTTGCTTTGGATCCTAACAATACATCTATTATATGCACAGCCCCAAAGCGTTCCCCTGTACGCTTAACACAGGATAAAAATTTTTTTGCCGCAAGGCTGATATCCTGTTGATTTTCTGCTTCTGCCAGACAGTTATCGCACATACCGCACTCTGTCCTTGTTGTTTTTTCTCCAAAATAATTCAATAAGGGAATGCGGCGGCATTTATCTGTATGCACAAAATTGAGCATGGCTTTCAGGTGAATTTCCGCTATCTTTTTTTCTTCTGGTTTTTTCTGGTTGATAAAATATTTTAAGGTATGAATATCTGAGTATGAAAAAAGCAGCAAACAGGCTGATTTTACTCCATCGCGCCCGGCCCGGCCTATTTCCTGATAATATCTTTCAATATTCATGGGTAGATCATAATGGATTATAAACCTGACGTTTGATTTATCGATTCCCATTCCAAAAGCAACGGTCGCCACGATAATCCGCACATCATCCTTTATAAACATATCCTGATTTCGGCTGCGTTCACTTTCTGATAATCCTGCATGATAAGGACATACTGAAAACCCCTCTTCCTTAAGTGCTAAAGCCAGATCATCAACCTGCCTTCTGGTTAAACAATATATTATTCCAGCATCATCTGAAAAATTTGCCAGAAACCTAGTTGTCTGTTCAAAAGGGTTTTCTTTTGGTTCTACTTCTATAAAGAGATTTTTGCGGTCAAAACCAGCAACAAATTCATTGGCGCCCTTAAATCCAAGGGATGTTTTAATATCCTCCCGAACCCTTGGAGTTGCCGTTGCTGTGAGTGCTATACAGACGGCTTTTGAAAAGGATGCGCGCGCTTTGACAAGCTGCCTGTATTCCGGTCTGAAATCATGCCCCCATGCTGAGATGCAATGCGCTTCATCAATGGCCAGGCAATCAATTCTTGCTGAAGCGAGCAGGGCCATAATATTCGGTTTCAAAAGGGTTTCAGGTGCCAGATAAAGCAACCTGGCTGAATTATTTTTAATTTTTTGAATATTCGCGTTATATTCACTTGAACTTAAGGCGCTGTTTAGCACAACAGTATTCACACCAGCTTGAATCAACTGCTCCTGCTGGTCTTTCATCAGCGCAATAAGAGGAGAAACAACTATGGTAAGGCCTGGAAAAATCAAGGCTGGAATTTGATAGCAAAGAGATTTACCTCCGCCTGTCGGCATAATCACCAGAGTATCTCTTTGGGCGAGAATATTTTCAATAATTTGAGCCTGCAAGGAGATGAAATCATCATATCCAAAGACGCTCTTGAGTATTTTACGTGCCTGATTAATCATTATTCAAAGATTAGTCATTTAATTTTATTTTTGAATTTTTTTTCAAACAGATCATCTGATTGAGTTAAAATATTTTTATGGAGCTGTTTAAATTGTTCCACAAGAGACTTGGCAAAAGGGGTAAGCCTGGAACCGCCTCCTGATGCTCCTCCTACGTTGCGGATAAGCATTTGCTTGCCCATACGCTCTTCGGTTGCCTTTATCCTGCCCCAAACAGCTCGGTAGCTCATCTTAAGCTCTTTGGCGGCTGCCTGGATCGAGCCGCTGCGCTGGATGGCTTCAAAAATTTTAAAGCGTCCCAGGCCGAAAACTACCTTTCCTGTATCGTTTTCAATCCATATTTTCGATCGTATAAACAGCGATTTTGTACCCTCCGGCATAAAATATTCCTTTGGCCGATTTTTTATCCCTTTAAAAAAGAATAAAATAACACGAAAAAAAAATATTAAACAAGCAAAATGCAGATTTAAAGTTGCTTTGAATCATAAAAATCGTTATGCCTATATTGACATAACGCATAAATATATGTTAATCAAAAATTTATGAACCTAAAAACAACTCTTTTGCAAAATTCTTTTGATACACACTGGTGCCGAGATTCCGAAGGACATCAATATACATTTAATGAATATATGGAATTGAGCCGTTCATTTCATTGCTATGCCGCTCCCGGCCTTATTATCGGTGGGCGAATGGTAGATATGGCCTTGGAGCAGGTCCCGGGCGACATATTATTTGACTCAATATCTGAAACAGCGCATTGCCTGCCTGATGCTATTCAGCTTTTGACTTTATGCACCACCGGCAATGGATGGCTGAAAATTGTTAATCTGGATCGTTTTGCATTGATTCTCTATGACAAGATTACAGGAGAGGGCATAAGGGTTTGTATAAATTCAGCAAGTCTGGATGCCTGGCCTGAGATAAAAACATGGTTTTATAAACTCAAGCCAAAACTCGAACAAAACACCCCGTTGCTGCGAAAACAGATAAGTGATGCTGGTTCAAGCATTTTTTCAACAAAAAAAGTTCAAATCCTGCCAGTGTGGCTAAAAAAACGCGAGTTGGGGAAAACGATTAATTGCCCATTATGCGGTGAGGCTTACCCTGAAAAACATGGTTCCATTTGCCGGGGCTGCCAGGGGGATGCCCCTTATTTTGCAGCCGGTTCTATGAGCCCAAAAGAACTGGATGCAAGATCTTTACTTGATATTATACCGGTTAAAGATGCAAAAGGCCAAAAAATATTGCACGATATGACTCGTATTGTCCCGGGTAAGTTCAAAGGCCCAGCTTTCAAGCGTGGTCAGACCATTAAAGCCGGAGATGTTTGTCGTTTGCAGCAGATGGGCCGCATGAATTTGTATTTGAACAAGCATGGCTTATTGGAAAAAGAATGGGTCCATGAGGACAGGACTGCACAGGCGTTTGCAAAGCTTATGGCAGGCCAGGGAGTAATTTATCAAAAACCGCCCCAGGAAGGTAAAATTACATTTACCGCTTCCAGGGACGGGTTGCTGGTAATTGATCAAAAGCGTCTTGAAGCTTTTAACCTGATTCCTGATGTTATCTGCTCTACCCGTCAAAGCTTTTCAGTTGTTTCTAAAGGCCGGCAAATAGGTGGAACACGCGCCATCCCTCTTTATCTTTACAGGGATTATCTGCAAAAGGCATTGACAATTTTACAGGACAAACCTTTGCTTCAGGTTCTTTTACTTAAACCTGCCAAAATCGGAATTCTCATTACCGGCACTGAAATTGTACAGGGGCTGATTAAAGATAAATTTGAAATAATTATTCGGGCCAAAGTGAAAAAACTGGGTTGTTGTGTGATTTGCACTTTGATAGTGCAAGACGATAGCAAAGCTATTGCCGACGGCATTCTGACTATGATCAATAAAGGAGTTGAGCTGATAATTACCACTGCAGGATTATCTGTTGATCCAGATGATGTAACCCGCCAGGGCCTTTTAGATGCAGGAGTTGAAGATATCCTTTACGGTGCGCCGATTTTGCCAGGCGCCATGTCTTTGCTTGCCCGTCAGGGTCAGGTGCGAATCATTGGTGTTCCGGCCTGCGCCCTTTATTATAAAACAACAGCATTTGATCTTCTTTTGCCACGCCTTTTGGCTGGCCTGGAAATTACCCGCAAAGATCTGGCTGGTATGGGTCATGGTGCATTTTGTCTGGGATGTAAAGTTTGTAAATATCCACGATGTCCTTTTGGCAGGTAAAACAGATTTTTAAAATTAAGGAGATATAAAACATGACTGAACATCTGATGATAAACGGCCGGGAAACAGCCTTTAGGTCAGGTCAAACAATTTTGGAAGTGGCCATGGCCAATCAGATTCCAATACCGACCATCTGTTATTTAAAAGGCACTGCTCCTAGCGGCAGGTGCGGTATCTGTGTTGTTGAAATAGATGGCTTAAACGAGCTTGTTTTGTCCTGCTCGACCATTGCAGACAGCAGTATGAAGATTAAAACAGAATCTAAAAGAGTGATAAAGGAACGTAAAACCATAATCGCAAAATTTTTGTCTTCCGGCAATCATAATTGCGCCATTGCAGGATTGAGCGGACAAGAATGGTCTGATTTTCAATTAAAGGTCAGTCAGGCAGACAGCGCACAGGACCTTTGTCCAGCCTGGGGGGATTGCCGTTTGCAGGATCTTGCTTATCAATATCAGGTTGAAGCTGATTCATGCAAACCAGACAGGATTTCAGATTCCCCAGAGCTGAGAATGGAGCTGAAAATGGAGCTGAAAAATCCTTTGATTGTACGGGATTTTTCACGCTGCATCATGTGCGGAAGATGCGTTCAGGCCTGCAATGAAGTGCAGGTTAACCTGGCAATCAACCTGGATGAAAGCCTATATAAAATTGTAACAAAAGGCGATAAAGCCCTGATTGATTCAAACTGCGTTTTTTGCGGGGAGTGCGTACAGGCATGTCCTGTGGGAGCGCTTGTTGAAAAAAAATCCCGTTATATATGGCGGCCCTGGAAAACCGAAAAAATTCGTACCACCTGCCCCTATTGCGGCGTTGGCTGTCAGCAATTGCTGCATGTTCAGGATGAAAAAATCGTCAAGATTACTGGTGTTGAAGATGCTGAGCCTAATAAGGGACGGCTGTGCGTCAAGGGGCGTTTTGGATATGATTTTATCTACTCAAAAGAGCGTCTTGACACCCCGCTTATTAAAGAAAAAGATGGATTTAGAGAGGCTTCCTGGGATAAGGCTCTTGATCTGGTTGCCGACAAGTTCACGAAAATTATCGAAAAACACGGGCCCGATGCTCTGGCCGGAGTTAGCTGCGCCCGAAGTATTAATGAAGATTCCTACCAGATGCAAAAATTATTTCGAGCTGTATTTAAAACCAATAATATTGATCATTGCGCCCGCACCTGACATGCTCCTACTGTCGCCGGGCTGGCGCACTCATTTGGTTCAGGAGCAATGACCAATTCTTTTAATGAATTTTCAAAAGCAAAAATGTTTTTTGTTATAGGTTCCAATATGACCGAGGCTCATCCGGTTGCAGCAACATTTCTTAAAAATGCTGTTGCCAAAGGAGCAAAGCTGATCGTGGTTGATCCGCGAAGGCATAAACTGGTCGATTTTGCAGATCTGCATGTCCCCATCAAGGTGGGCAGCGATATTGCCTTTCTTAACGCTCTGATGCAGGTGCTGATCACGGAAAATCTTTATGATAAACAATTTGTAGAAATGCATACACAAGGCTTTGACGAGCTCAAAAAAAAGGTGATGAAATATCCCCCTGAGCGTGCCGCTAAAATTAGCGGTATCAGCGCAGATATGATTATCAAAACAGCTCGTTTGCTGGCATCCGTAAAACCCGCCATGCTTTGCTATACTCTGGGGATTACAGAGCATACCTGCGGCAGAAATAATGTTGTTTCTACCGCCAACCTGCAAATGCTGCTGGGGAATATGGGCGTTGAGTGCGGGGGCGTAAACCCGCTTCGAGGCCAGAATAATGTTCAGGGAGCCTGTGATATGGGAGCCCTGCCCAATGTTTTTCCTGGATACCAGCCTGTTATCAACCCTGAAGCAAGGGCTAAATTTGAAAAAGCCTGGAATGTTGAAAATCTTCCAGACAAAAACGGGCTTATGATTCCTCAGATGATGGATGGCCTGGTGAACGGAAGTGTAAAGGGGTTTTATATTTTCGGCGAGAACCTTGCCAATACAGAGCCGGATATCAAAAAAGTCGAGCATGAGCTTGCATCAGCAAAATTTTTAGTTTGCCAGGATATTTTCATGACCGAGACTACCCGCTTTGCTGATGTGGTATTTCCAGCAGCAGCCTGGAGTGAAAATAACGGCACCTTTACAAACAGTGAACGCCGGGTCAACAGGGTCAGAACTGCGAGTCCGGCTCCTGGGGCTGCCAAACCAAACTGGTGGATTTTTAAACAGATTGCCAAAAGAATGGGGCATTCATGGGATTCAGACAGTGGCCGGGAAATATGGGATAATGAAATATCCCCGCTGGCTCCTGCGCTGTTTGGTATCAAATACAAAAGGATTGAAAAAGACGGGCTTCAATGGCCATGCCCGACCCAGGATCATCCTGGAACCGGTTTTATGCACAAAGATGGACAATTTACCCAGGGCCTCGGTCTTTTTACAGCAGTAGACTGGACCCCTCCGGCAGAAGTCCCTGATCAAAAATATCCCTTTGTTCTCAGCACAGGCCGTCGCTTGACTCACTATCATACCCGCACCCAGACCGGCCGATGTGAAGGATTTAACGATATTCTGGGCGAGGAAACAGCCGATATTTCATTTGCAGATGCAAAAAAGATGGGAATAAGGCAGGGTGAAATGATCAAGGTCAGTTCCCGGCGCGGTGAGGTTTTAGTCAAGGCCAACATCACCAGCGAAGTGCCGCAGGGTCTGGTCTGGATGGCATTTCACTTCCGGGAAGCCTGCGCCAACTGGCTGACAAATCCTGCATTTGATCCTTTTACCTTAACCGCAGAATATAAGGCATGTGCAGTGCGGATTGACAAATAAGAAACAATTATTTATTCAGCTTGATTCGGTAAAGATCACGCATGTATGGAGAACCTTCTTTCCAGGAATAATTAATTCTATTATTCATGGCATATATCAGATTTAAGCCATACAGGGTGATATTACCCGGATCATCATAATTAATATGATGAATTTCAGCCAGGATTTTCAAACGCTTTTGTGGATCAGTTTCACCTGCCTGAGCAAGAATCAGATCATCCATTTTTTTTTGATTGGGTCTGTCCTTATAATAGCAATAAGCTGCGTCACTGATCATTGACATCATCAATCTGACCTGGGGATCTATCTCAGTTGTAAAGACGGAAAGCGCCATATGACCAGCCCTTTTATCACCATCACGGGCATAAGTCAGATATGCCCCATATTCAATTTGTTGAAGCTTAACGGTCATGCCGATATTCTTTAAATAGTGCTGAATCATCAAAGCTACGATAGAGGAATTGGGCATTGCAGAAGTATAGGTTATATAGATTGTTGTTCCAGGCTTATAACTGGACTTTTTGAGCAAATCCCGGGCTTTTTGCGGGTTGTATTTGATTATAATTTTAGGATCATAGCCGAGCTCTCCCTTATTAGCCCACATATATAAAGGATATCCCTGTTTTTGGTATATTTTGTCTATTATTTCCTGTCTGTTAATTGCGTGTGTAATCGCATTTCTGACATTTTTGTCTTTAATAACCGGAAAAAGAGAAGGCTTGATTGAAAGATAATAGAGGCTTGGGATAACCGCGCTTTTAATGCTGAGTTTATTATACTTCTTTAGCTCTTTTATCTGATGCGGCAGTATTTCATAAATCATATCTACTTCACCGGTTTTTAACATATTTACGCGGGTGACCGGGTCAGCAATAATCATCAGTTTAATCCTTTTAAACTCGCCATTATAGCCTGGATGATTTTTAACTCCTTCCAGAATTATGTATTCACCAATTCTTCGTTTCACAAAACAAAATGGCCCGCTTCCAACTGGATTTTTTCGAAATATTTTCCTGCCGACTTTTTCATAATATTTTTTCGAAGCAATTCCAACACGCATTACTTCCTGCCAGGGAGCAAAGGGCTCATAAAAATGAAATAACAGAGTATAATCATCCACAATTTCCATGGATTCGATTTCATCAAGAGTTCCTGCAAAAGTATTGGCGTTTCTGGGATCCTGACATTGTTCAATCGTGAATTTTACATCGTGAACCGTCAGCGGGTCTCCTGTATGAAATTTCACCCCTTTTTTAAGTTTCAGAAGAACATCTTTTTTATTCTCCATTACTTTTACGGATTCAGCCAGTTCAAGCTTACGCATCCCGGTTTTTAGATCCGGCTCACCAAGAACTCTCTGGTGAATAGCATCAATAATCGGAGTTAAAACTCTGGATGTCTTGTATTCAAGAATATTAATTGTTTCAGGATCAGCATTTAACGCTATTTTAATCTCATCTTTGTTTCCGGCGAAACATGTCGCAAAATAGAAAAAGCTGATCAAAAAAACAATATAGAATCGATAAAAGATTTTTGTATTCATGGCTAGTCCCTCATTTAATAAGGATTCGCACAAAAATAAATTGCCAGGTTATTTTCGTGCGAGCCCTTTTGTTGTGTTTTTTGCCGGTTTTGGTAAAAGATCATTATTTTTCTAAAAAATTTCAGATTGTGCAAAGATCTTAGTTGTAGAATTTTAATGTTTTAACCCAGCTTTCCAGAACAGAGATAGGTGTCAGCCCTGTTGGAACATTGCTGGCAATTACGATAACAGCCTTTTCGTTTTTATAGGCAACAGTTCCAGTTGTAATAAGTGTCAATGTTCTATCATATTTCCATTTCATTTCAATATAATTAGCTTTTTTGCCATTTTCCAGTGTTATTATTTCTTGTTTCAGCAATTTATGACGCTGAGATTTCGGGAAAGATTTTTTTAGCAAGCCAACTACTAAAATACCTGATTTTTCCAAAGGTAATTTTGCAGGTTTGTTAACAGCAAGAATCATCAATGATGGCAATTTTTTTGGGCCGACTACATTGAGTAACAGCGGTGGTTTAACAGGAGCTTTAACAGTAAGTTTTTCAGCTGGATATTCAACGGAAAAGCCGAGCTCCTGATTAACAAATACTCCTTCAGAACTGGCCATCGGCATTTTCACTTCTACTTTTTTGGTGGAATGCCCGCACCCGGAAACTAAAAGCAGCGCACCAATAAACACAATACTACACCATATACACATACATTTTTTCATTTTGATCTCCTTTTTTTTGTACGTTTATTTTAGGATTTGCAGCGCTATTTTATTTATGCAAATCCAGTCAATAAAAAATTATCATTAGGGGCTTGCGGCTAAAACAGTTCGGTCGTCATTTCAACTGTAAGTCCGTCATTTTCCATTAAGCATTTGGCCAGAGCCATTATTTTTGGAAGTTCGTATCCGTAAAAATATTTTAAGGTAAATAATTTTCCCTGGTAAAAAATTCGATCAACATCTTTTTCATTTCCATTAAGCGCTTTCTGGGCGGTTATTCCCTGCACAAGCCACTGCCAGGCAATGGCAATTATACCAAAAAATTCAAGATATAATGTTGCATCTGCCAGAAAATACTCAGGCCCTTTGGTTTGGGCAACTCCAAGCAGATGCTGAGTGACTTTCTGCAGGTCGGCAAGGGCTTTGGCAAGTTGATCAGCTGGTTTTTCCAGTTCTGAAAATTTATTTGCCGCCTTAATAGTTTTTCCTAATTCATTTGCGTATAGCATAATGGCCCTGCCTTTTTGCATGACTACCTTGCGCCCCAGCAAGTCCATACCTTGAATGGCGGTGGTTCCTTCATGGATCGGATGGATTCGGCAATCCCTGTAATATTGCTCTAAGGCATAATCGTCACAATAACCAGAGCCTCCCAGACACTGGAGCCCCTGGCTGATAGCTTGAATACCCATTTCCGAAGGGTAGCTTTTGGCTATGGGAGTTAATAATTCCAGCAGAAGATGATATTTTTCTTTTTCTTCATCAGGCAGCACTTTAACCAGATCAACATATTTACTGCACTGCAGGATAAGGGATAAGGAACCTTCGGCTATTGCCCTTTGGAATAAAAGCATTCTTTTAACATCTGCATGTTCGATAATCGGTATTTGAGGCTGGGCTGGATCTTTTTGTGAAATCTTTCTGCCCTGACAACGGGTTTTCGTATATTCCAGGGCAGTATAATAAGCAGCGGTCGCCATGGCAGTTGCACCCAGTCCTACTCCAATACGGGCTTCATTCATCATTTGAAACATATATTTTAACCCGTTGTGGGGTTTTCCAACCAGCCAGCCCCGGCAATTATTATTATCTCCAAGACTCAGTTGCGCAATTGGACAGCCTCGATAACCAAGCTTATGATAAATTCCAGATGTCATTACATCATTATCGACCAGCTTGCCATCCTCAGCCACTCGTTTTTTAGGAATAATAAATAGCGAGATCCCTTTGGCTCCGGCAGGCGCGCCTTTAATTTTAGCAAGCATCAAATGAACGATATTTTCAGCGCAATCATGATCTCCTGCTGAAATAAATATTTTCTGGCCCTTGATCAGATAATAATCCTGGTCAACCGGCTCTGCCTGTGTAGCGACATCACTAAGAGATGAGCCGGCCTCAGGCTCGGTCAAGGCCATTGTTCCCTGCCACTTTCCAGCGCGCATTTTGGGCACATAGATATTATTTAATTCAGTGTCGGCAAAAGATTCGATTAAATGGGAAGCTCCGGAGGTCAGCCCCGCATAGGTGGCCGCAGAATAGTTGGCTGCCTGAAAGATAAAATCACAAACATCGGCTATCAGGTGGGGCAGCTGTTCACCGTCTTTTTCAAAAGAAGCTCGACTGGCAATCCAGCCGCCATTACCGAATTCACGCAGAATTATTTTTACAGTGGGGTGAACTTTGACTTGCCCATCTATCAGCTCCGGCTGATTACGATCCATTTCTTCAAAAATTGGATATAAAAGGTTTTCTGCAAGTTTGCTTGCCGCGCTCAGAACCATATCAAAAATTTTTCGATTATGCTCCTGATAATATTTAAACTGAGTTAAAGACTCAGCATCAAAAACTTCATAAAGTAAAAATTCCAAATTTCTTTTACTGATAAATTTTGTTACCATGGTTTTTCCCTATCCCTGTTTTTTTTAATAGTTTTTTCGTTTTAATTTTTGGATGCCTGTAAACGTTGAGTCACTTTTCGGGATGTTTTACGATACAGATGATAAAAGAAGAGGCTGATTATTTCATGGAACTGACTGCTCTTTTGATCAAAATCGCTATTTGATAGCTTATCCAGATTATTTTGATAAAAATTTTCAAATGAATTAATAATATATTTTTGTACAAAATCGGAAATAACCTTTAGCTCTTTGGGATCACCACCATCTCTTGGCCCAAAACCAAGTTTATCCATATCAACCATTAATTTGCCGATCATAACATCGTCGGAATTATAGATCATCTGACCGTCATTGCTGATACAGGGAGTTAATAAACCCCAATGCGCAGCTTTTTTGATCCATCCGTGACCTAAGCCGGTAGCCTTATGAAAGGCCTCTTGGCCCACAACCTCATTGGTTAGCAATCGATCCAAAGGGCGATAAAATTTGCTGTGGTATTTTGAACTGGCTTGTTCAGCCAAGGATTGTTTCTTATAATTTTTTATGACTTTTTTAACTTCCGGAATCGGAAGATGATAATTTTCCCGAATATTTTTTATCAGCAAAATATCTTCAATATAGGTTTTATTATAATCAGCCGCGTTAACGCCTGATTTGCGAGGTTTTCGTAAAAGGCCTTCCCTAATATAAAAATGAATAGTCTCTTTAGCTACTCCGGTCTGTTTGACGAGTTGACTGATTTTCATCCTGATGAAACTCCTTATAGAACTTTTAAAAAATTTTTATTTTTAAACACATATAATCCATAGGATTTATAATTGTCAAGATAAAATATTTATTTTTTTTATTGACATGAATAATATAAATATATTAAGCATGTTTTGTGTATATTGCATTACACGTTAAACGTTTAGTTCACTACACAAAAAATAGATTTAAGGTCAATTTACTAAATTTTTAAAAACGGGAGAAAATTATGGGTACCAGACCATGGCAGCGTCATTATGATTATAATGTACCGACTACTATTCGTTACCCGCGGCTGACAGCCTATGAAATACTGAATATCCCGGCAAGTAATTTTCCTGATAAAGCAGCCACAAATTTTTTTGGCACGGAAATTACCTTTTATGAATTACGAAATCAGGTTCTGCGCTTTGCCAATGCCCTTAGTGCCTTAGGAGTGAAAAAAGGAGACAGGATCGGAATTCACTTGCCGACCTGTCCTCAATATATCATCTCTTATTATGCGGCAATAGCCATTGGAGCTATTGCCGTTAATCTAAATCCCATGTATACCACAACAGAGCTTAAAGCCCTGGCTTTAAATACCGGAATCACCACGCTTATCACCATTGATACGGTTCTTCCCAATATAAGGCCTCTGTGCAAAGACATTGAGATTAAGCGCGTTATCGTAACCTGCCTGAAAGACTATATCGCTGGTTCAAAAATAAGTACTGCTGCTGAACTGGAACTGGAAGAGCGCTGGTATCATTTTTCCAGTTTACTTGAAAGCAGTTCAAACCCAAAGCTTCCAAGGGTTCAGATTTTGCCGGAAGACCCGGCTTTAATTCAATTTACCGGAGGAACCACCGGCTTGCCAAAAGGAGCAGTCCTGACTCACGCAAATATAGTTGCTGCCACAATGCAAGTCAGCCTTTGGTCTAATCCCTTACTTATTCTTACACCTCCTGAAAAACGGTATGTACTCGGAATTTTACCATATTTTCATGTTTATGGAACCATTGTCGCTCAAAGCTGGGCTATTTTTAACTGTGCAACCCAGATTCTGGTTCCCCGTTTTGAAATTGATGAATTAATGGAGCTGCTCTCCAATTTTAAACGTATTACATTCATGCCAGCTGTACCTACCATGATAAATGCCATTCTCAACCATCAGCGCGCTGACAGTCTGGAGCTGTCTAAAAAGCTTGGATTTATGAATAGCGGCGGTGGCCCAATGCCTGTCGAACTGATAGAACAGGCAAGGGATATGGGAATATTTTTCAGTGAAGGCTGGGGGATGAGCGAGTCTACCTCACTTGGTATCGGCAGCCCTGTTATGGGGCAAAAAAAAGCAGGCAGTATTGGAATTCCATTTCCTGATATGGATGTGCGCATAGTTGATCTTCAGGATGGCGTCACAGAGAAACCTCCTGGAGAGCCTGGAGAGCTGATAATTAAAGGCCCTGTCATAATGAAGGAGTTCTGGAATGATCCTGAGGAAACAGCAAAGAATATTAAAAATGGCTGGCTCTATACAGGAGATATTGCTATTTGGGATGAGGATGACTATATTTCAATCGTCGATCGCAAAAAAGATATGATTATTGCCGGCGGTTATAATGTTTATCCTAGAGAAATTGACGAAGTTCTTTTTCAGCATCCAAAAATTATGGATGCTGTTGCAGTGGGAATTTCTGATAAGTATCGAGGCGAAACCATCAAGGCTTTTGTTGTGTTAAAAAAAGGTCAGGTCGCCGGCGAAGATGAAATTATCAGTTATTGTAAAGAAAAGCTGGCCGCATATAAGACACCGAAATATATTGAATTCAGAAAAGAGCTGCCTGCCTCTACTGTTGGCAAGGTTCTTAGAAAAAAATTACGGGATGAGGAAGCAGCAAAAATCAAATAAATAAAAAAAGGGAGTTAAATCGCATGAAAACAGATTATCAGACAATAAAAGTGCAGTTCAGGGACGGCCTGGCAATATTTACCATGAATAATCCGCCGGTTAACCAGCTTTCCGAGAATTTCGTGCGGGAACTGGCTCAGGCCTTTGAAGAAGCGTTTAGATCAGATGAAATCAAAGCAATTATTCTTACTGGAACCGGTAATAATTTTATTGCAGGAGCGGACATCATCCAGATTAAAGATGTAAAAACCAAAGCAGAGCTGCTGCCGAAAATCAAGGAAAATAATCTCTTTCTTAACAGTATTGAAACAGGCCCTAAACCGGTAATAGCCGCAATTAACGGCACCTGCCTGGGTGGTGGACTTGAACTCGCTATGGTTTGTCATTACAGGATAGCAGCAATTGGGAGTAATTTGGGATTGCCGGAGGTACAACTTGGTCTTATACCGGGTGCAGGCGGTACCCAGCGGCTTCCGCGTTTGATTGGATTGCCCAATGCTTTGGAAATGATTACCAGTGGCAAGGCAATTAATGCGAAAACTGCTTTTTCAAGGGGACTGGTAGATGAGGTCGTAAAACCGGAAAAATTACTTGATGCAGCAACCAGGGCTGCCGGTAAATTTTTTAACGGACAGCTTGATTTTAAATTACGAATGACCTGCAATATACAAAATCGGCTTCCCAGCGCAACAGAAAAAGATAACCTCATCAATTTTACAAAAGTAATGACAGCCGCTAAAGCCAAAGGTTATCTTGCACCCTTTAAAATAATTGAAGCAGTTGAAAAAGGCCTTGGCTTTGACCTGCATGCTGATTTGCAGATTGAATCTGATCTTTTTGCCGATTGTGTGATCTCTGATATTGCTAAAAATCTGATCGGAATGTTCCTTAATACAAGAGCCGCCGGCAGACTGCCCAGGATTAAAGGCCTTAAACCAGCTAAAATAAAAAAAGTCGCCATGCTCGGAGGCGGTGTAATGGGTTCAGGCATTATCAATCTTCTGTTAAAAGCCGGTTATACAACAACTCTCTGGGAAATTAATGACGAGGCTCTTGAAAAATCAGTGGCAGCTATTCGCAAAACATTTGCCTATCCAATCAAAAAGAAAAAAATGAAACAGGCTGCTCTGGAATCAATGATTGAAAATCAGCTTAAAACCACAACATCTCTGGATGATTTAAAGGAAGTAGACCTTATTATCGAAGCTGTTCTTGAAAATATGAAAATTAAACAGGATATCTGGAAAAAACTGGAAGGCATTTGTCGCTCTGATGTTATTTTTGCTACCAACACGTCTGCTCTGCCCATTACGGAAATGGCTTCAATTTTGGCAGATCCAGGCCGGATGATCGGACTTCATTTTTTTAACCCAGCCGAGAGGATGCAGCTTTTAGAAATCATTTGCGCTGAAAAAACAACAGATCAAACACTTGCGACCAGTGTGGCATTTGCCCGTACCATCAAAAAAATTCCCATTATAGTCAATGACGGCCCTGGTTTTTATGTTTCCCGTCAGCTGGGCTCTTTAATGGCCGGGGCAGTTGTTCTATTGGCTGATGGAGTTGACAGTGCTGTTATTGAAAAAGCAATGCTTGACTTTGGTATGCCCATGGGGCCGGGTATTTTGGCAGATCTGACAGGCATTGATATTAACTATCATGTGAACAAAACCTTTGAGAAAAAACTGGGTGAACGTTATAAAGTTCATCCTCTTACGGAACTGATCTATCAAACAGGATGTTATGGCCGAAAAACCGGTTCCGGATATTTTGATTATAGCGGCGCCAAACCTGTTCCCAATTCAATAGTTATGGGTGTTATCAAAAAATATCAGCAAGATAACGGGATTAAAGAAAAAAAGATGTCCAAACAGGAAGTAATTGACTTCATGCTGGCAAATGCCATTAATGATGCCGCCTATATGATTGAGGGCGGAATCTGCGATCGGCCTCAAGATATGGATCTGGCCATGATTTATGGCACCGGCTTTCCACCCTATCGCGGCGGAATTCTGCGTTATGCCGACAAATGGGGTATAAAAAATATTTATGCAAAACTGATTGAATTTGAAAAAAAATATGGTGTACTTTTAAAACCAGCCGACCTGATCAAAAACATGGCAGAGGCTGAAAAAACATTTTATCAGAATTAGATTTTTATTATTTTACTTAATAAAGGAGGTAACAAATGACTGAAGTAGTTATTGCAGGATACTTAAGAACCGCTCAATCCAGATCACGCCCAAATGATCCTTCAAGGGACTGGTTTGGAAAAATGCGCGCTGATGAACTATTGGCTCAATTACTGCCTGAAGTAATTAAAAAAACCGGGATTAAGCCTGAAGAAGTTGAAGATTTTATTGTTGGAAGTGCCATGGGAGTCGGCGAGCAGTGGACTTACGGAGGCCGGACTCCGATATTTATGGCTAATCTGCCGGAAACTATTTCGGCAAAATTTATTGACCAGCAATGCGGATCATCACTGGCCGGAATTCAGATCGGTTATATGGAGATAGCCCAAAATTTTGCTGATATTGTTATGATCGGCGGAATGGAACATATGAGCCGCATACCAATGGGCGGGATAACCGCAGACCGTGGATTTATAGCGCCTAATATATCTCTTTTCATGGATCCCAAATATAAACACTGGGAAATAGCAACTGCAATAAATATGGGGCTGACTGCTGAAAAACTTTTTACTCAAACCGATTTGACCAGAGAAGCTCTTGATCAATGGGGCGCTCAATCACATCAAAGAGCAGTCAAAGCCGGAACAGAAGGCTTTTTTGATGAAGAAATTCTTCCCATTAACGCAAAACAGGCGGATGGCACGACTATGACAGTGAAACAGGATCAGGCTGTTCGCGAAGATGCAACCGCAGAAGGAATGGCAGGCTTAAAACCAGCGTACACAAAAAAAGGAGTAATTACAGCGGGCAACTCTTCTCCTCTGAATGCTGCTGCAACCTCAATGATTCTGATGTCCAAAGAAACCGCTAAAAAGAAAGGCATTAAGCCACTTGCAACGATTCGCTCCATTGGCTTTGCAGGCGTTGATCCGACAATTATGGGCGCCGGCCCGGTTCCTGCCAGTAAAAAAGCTCTTGCCTCAGCCCGATTGCAGGCATCGGATATTGATTATTGGGAAATCAACGAAGCATTTTGCGTTGTTGCTTTAAATTGCATTAAAGAGCTGGGCCTTGATCCTGAGCGGGTTAATATAATGGGCGGCGGGGTTGCTATTGGTCATCCTTTGGGCGCCACCGGCATCCGTCTGGCCGGCACCCTGGCCCGTATCCTGAATAAGAAAGGTGGCCGCTACGGCTGTGCCAACGCCTGTGTGGGCGGTGGTCAGGGAGTAGCTCTAATTATTGAAAAAGAAGCGTATAACTGGTAAATATAAAATTTTTAATTTCAGGGCCTCTGACATTATTAGTCAAGCCCTGAAATTCATCACATCATAGAATAGATACGGTGTTTTCATAAGGAATCTATACTATTAGACGCTGCCTCTTCATAGAATTCAGGGTACAGTTTTTTCCCGCACTCAGGGCAAATACTGTGGCTAAAGTCGGCTTCAGAGTGATTTTTAATATAGGTTTCAACTTGATGCCAATAACCCTGATCATCTCTAATTTTTTTGCAATTTGCACAAATAGGAAGCAATCCGCTCAATGTTTTTACCTGGGCCAGTGCTTCTTGAAGATTATGAATAAGTTCTTCGCGCTTTGCTTCCAGTTCTTTTTCTGCGCTAATATCGCGTAAAATGATAAGTTTTCCTCTCTTATTTCCTTGACGATCTTTTAACCGAATAATACGCAGGTCAATGTGCTGATTGATGTTTTCCGCTATAATTATTTTTTGCCGCATCTTTTCTTTATCAGCATTATCAGCGATGCATGCAAGAAATTCGGTCCAGCCGGGCAGGAGCGCCTTAATATTTTGGCCAATGGCTGAAGATATTTTCACTCCCGTCAGCCTTTGCGCTGCCGGGTTGATGTCCACAACACAGTTAGCGATATCCAAAACAAACAGCCCATCACTTATGTTTTCAATAAGTATATCACGAGCAACCGGCACAACATTGAATAGTCGATAATTAAATAATCCCCAAATTATCAAAATACCTGTTATATTAAAGGCAAAAGGAGACAGATCTAAATTGGGGAAAGGACTCAGATTTGTCAGGTAGAGCACATTGCCGATAACAGGCGGTAGCATGGCAATCACAATGGTCAATGCCTGAACGCGATACAGTCGCCCTCTTTGCCAATACATTTGCAGGAGTAAAAATGAATTCAGCAAATATGTGGCATAAACAAAGAAAATATGCACCCAGTACCATATACCCTTTGTCAGCGCCAGAATCGCCATTCCATGGCTTATTTCCAAATTGACTTCTTTATAAAAGAGATGATGCCACTCATTTGTCCAATTCAATATAAGGGTAATAACGGGGATGATGGATAATGCAACTATATTCCGTTTATTAAGCCATTTATCGCAGCCAATATACTGCAATGTGAATAATATGCCCCATAGAGGTATAAAAGCAATGCCCAGGTATTCGATCCGAAGCCAGAAACGCATGATTTGTTTTTCTGTGCCTGATAGTTCCATGGCATAGGCAAATGACCATACAGCTATGGATAACATAAGCAATGCTAAGAACAAAGCTCCGGCAGCCGCACGCCTGCGCCAGATATAAACTGCGGCGGCGCTTGAAAGTATAGCAGATATAATTGAAAATAGTATATAAGCATTCTGCTGCAAGGATTTATCTCTCCAATAGACAATCTATAGTTAAATATAGATCATATCAATTTTTAGGCGTCCTTCAAATTTAGTTTACACTTTTTAGATGTTGCTTCTTGCCTGGTTCCC
>JASFBJ010000180.1 GCA_030149585.1 Desulfobacterales bacterium
ACCTGTTCGACGACAGATTGCAAGAATCCCGTCCACATCAAGATAAGCTGCCACAGGCGTGGCCCCAAACACTTCAAAGGCTTGGTCAGCCTCTCTAACAGGAAGAGTTTGTGCATCTATTTCATGATAAATTACAACTGTTTGAATCCCCATTATTTTTGCTGTCTTAATAATTCGCACAGCAATTTCGCCTCTATTGGCAATCAAAATTTTCTTAATTATCGCCATTTATTACCTCAAAAATGGTGCAGGGTTTACGAATAGATATATTTATGAAAAAATAATTATTTTCTAATGAATGCTAATCATCCAATAAATTGTTTCTAATGTCAAGTGATTCATAAAAATTCCCATAAGAGACCTTATGGTAAAAAGCAAAGAAAAACCGGTTTTGAAATAACACGTTTACACAGATTCAAATATTGCGTACACTAAATATGTCTATCATGTCTTGCTTAAAAATGCATGTCAGCAGGCCCTAACGGAAATATTCAGGGCTATTTTAAAGGAGATTAATTATTATGATAGTTCTTGGATTACAGGGAAGTCCCAGAGGAAATGGTAATACAAATTTTCTTCTTTCAGCATTTTTAAAAGAGATTGAAAAATTTGGCGCTGAAACCAGGACTATTGAAGTTGCAAAATTAAAAATTTCACCGTGCATTGGATGCGGTATTTGTGAAAGCACAGGGTTTTGTTTTTTTAATGATGCAATGAGCAAAGAATTTTATCCCATGCTGCGTGAAGCAGATATTATTATTGCAGCCACACCAATATTTTTTTATAATGCAACAGCTCAACTTAAAATTTTTATCGACCGAAGCCAGGCTTTATGGTCAAGAAAATATAGATTAAATCTTACTGATCCGGGCTTTAAAACAAGACGCGGATTTCTTCTTGCTCTTGGGGCCACAAAAGGGGAAAATCTTTTTGAAGGTATTAGCTTGACAGCAAAATATTTTTTTGATGCTATTGCAGCCCATTACAGCGGAAACCTGACATACAGGAGAATTGAAAATAAAGGGGATATGGAAAAACATCCCACGGTATTAGATGATATAAAAAAAGAAGCGGACAGACTCCTGTCTTTTTTTACAGGCAGAAAAAAAATTCTTTTTGCCTGCACGGAAAATGCCTGTCGGAGTCAGATGGCAGCGGCTTTTGCCAGGTATATTGCAGGTGATAAGATAGACGCTGTATCCGGAGGAAGCAAACCTGTTGCAAACCTAAACCCGATTATGGTGAAAGTTATGCAGGAAAAAGGATTGGACATGGAATATCTAAGTCCTAAATCAATTGATGTGTCCATCAAAAAAGTGTCTCCTGATATAATTATAATAATGGGCTGCAAGCAGAACTGCCCGAATATTTTTGGTGCAAAAAAATATGAATGGGATATCCCTGACCCGGCTGGAAAATCCATTAATTATATGCGTAGTATAAGGGACATGATAAAAACGCGCGTGTTAAAACTGGTAAACGAATTATAAAATTAAACCCAAACATACTGGAGGAAAAATTATGTCTCAATGGTATATAAGTTATGGTAGTGATCCGATCGGCCCTTTTGACTTGTCCCAGGCGATTGCCCAGGCTCGCAAAGATCCTAGCGGGCATGCCTGGCGGGATGGCTTTGCTCAGTGGTTGCCGATCTCTCAAATTGATGAACTTAGTCCAACTGTTCCTGCCATGCCGGCTCCATCATTTTCCAGGGGTGGGGCAGCTGATGAGATAGACTTTAAAATAATGGGTTCGGAAATGCAGTTTGTTGAAATAGAGCTGGACCCTGGTGAAAGCGCTGTGGCCGAGGCCGGAGCCATGATGTATAAAGACAAGTCTATACAAATGGAAACCATTTTCGGTGATGGCTCAAAGCAAACCAGAGGCGGTGGCGGGTTTATGGATAAACTGCTGGGGGCCGGCAAAAGGCTGCTTACCGGTGAGAGCCTTTTTATGACGGTTTTCACTCATACAGGCCAGGGTAAAGGTCACGTGGCCTTTGGAGCGCCCTATCCTGGAAATATTATTCCGGTTGCCCTGGATCAGATTGGAGGTCGCCTGATTGCTCAAAAAGACAGTTTTTTATGTGCGGCCAAAGGCGTGTCCATCGGCATTCAAATGCAGCGTAAAATATTAACCGGTCTTTTTGGCGGCGAGGGCTTTGTCATGCAAAAACTGGAGGGGGATGGTCTGGTTTTTGTGCATGCCGGAGGAACCGTTGTCAACCGTACACTGGCCCCTGGAGAAATTCTGCAAGTAGATACCGGGTGTATTGTGGCTCTTGAAAAGAGTGTTCAGTTTGATATTGAACAGGCCGGCAATATTAAGACAGCTCTTTTTGGCGGTGAGGGTCTCTTTTTTGCTAATTTGCAGGGACCAGGCAAAATCTGGCTACAGTCTCTGCCTTTCTCACGTCTGGCTGGAAGGATGCTGCAGGCAGCTCCCAGAAAAGGCGGCAGTGTTGGCGAAGGCTCGCTTCTTGGATCTTTAGGCAACTTTTTGGACGGGGATAATTAACAGGCAAACTGAAAAAATCAAAATAAGTTTTTATGAAAGTTACTGACAAAATAAGCTGGTTGACAGATCTGATTGAGTCTATTTTGTGGGAGGGTTTTGTGCTTTTGCCTGAAACTCTTCATTTTATTGAATCCACTTTTGACTGCACCTCAATTAAAACCCTGGCCGCAAAGCTTGACAACAGGTTTGACAGTGACCACCACACCCTGGCGGAGCTTATTTATTTCCCGGATGAGGCAATGCAGCTAAAATTTGAAGATATTTTAGAGCAGGGCGCTTATGTGACATCTGATGAACTTCAGGTCGCCCATTTGCTGGTTGCTGACAGACCTGAAACAAGGATTTTTTGGCCTGCCAAAGTAGAACCTTTAAATCAATTACTACCAGTTGCGGCAGCAAAACCGTTTCTTTCCAGACTGCATATTACCCGAAAGATTGATCCCAAACTGCTTGACACAATTCAAACCTGTGTCAGTCAGGATAATAGACCGGCAGTAAAAGTGAAACTGCGCAACTATAATATAGTACAAACTCCGGCCAGGATATCTTTTTTAAATGCGGTTTTAACTGAAATTGAAACAGCCCATATGCCCCCTTTTGAAAGTCTGTCCTTTGTTTTAAATTTGCTGCCTGAAATTGAAACCAAAAGCGATATTTATCATATCCTTTCCCAAAAAAAAATACGGGCAATCCGGAATTTGCAGCTGGCGCGTAACTATCAGGCTTGTTTAAAAAAAGGTAATATAGAAACTTTGCTGCTCCAGGGCATTCGGTCACCATTTGTAAATCAGTCACAATTGATGAAAGAGATTATTTTAATTGATGAGATTTGTCTGGCTCTGTTTGGGAAAATATAGGTCTTCAAACCTTTTTATATTTGGAATTAGTTTAATGATAATTGAAAAAGCAGTTGAAGTTTTGAAAATTGAAGCCCAGGGAATTTTGGATCTTGTGGATCGGCTTGATGATAATTTTACCAGGATGGTAGAGTTAATCTTAAACTCCGGAGGCCGGGTTATTATA
Source organism: Desulfobacterales bacterium (assembly GCA_030149585.1). Lineage (GTDB taxonomy): Bacteria > Desulfobacterota > Desulfobacteria > Desulfobacterales > JASFBJ01 > JASFBJ01. The sequence goes on from JASFBJ010000180.1 coordinate 3,541, forward strand.
GGCGGGATTGGTAAATCCGGAATTATCGGCCGAAAAATTGTAGCTACTTTAAACAGTACCGGCACTCGATCTTTTTTTTTGCATCCTGTTGAAGCAATGCATGGAGATCTGGGCATAGTTAGTGCTGATGATATTTTTTTGGCACTGTCTCATAGTGGAGAAACCGATGAGCTGAATATTTTGCTGGCCAGCATTCGTAAAATAGGCTGTCCGATTATTGCCTTTACCGGAAGCAAGGCATCCACGCTGGCTCAAAACAGTGATCTTATAATCGATGTGGGCATAAAGCAGGAAGCCTGCCCCATGGGCCTGGCGCCGACTACCAGCACTACGGCCCTTTTAGCAATGGGAGACGCCCTGGCAGTAGTACTTGTTAATAAAAAACATTTTAAGGTCAGTGATTTCAAGAAGATTCATCCCGGCGGAGCGCTGGGACAACGACTTATTGCCAAAATAAGTGATATTATGCTGACCGGCAATAATTTACCTAAAATATTTATTGAGGCTTCTATTAAAGAAGCAATTGAAGTGATGGATCAAAAAAAGCTTGGAACTGTTTTAATTATCAATCAGGATAATGTTCTGGCTGGAATTTTTACAGATGGGGATCTCAGGCGTATTATAGCAAGGGGAAAAAATATTTACGCACTTGATTTAAAATCTGTAATGATAAAAAACCCAAAACATCTCTCCAGGGCGGACGCGGTTTATGATGCACTATACCTTATGGAAAAAAGTCAGATTACGGTATTACCTATTACCACTGCTGATCATAAGCTGGAAGGGATTTTGCATCTCCATGATATTCTCGGCAAAGGAGATTTTAAATTTAATGGAAATATCTGATTTTTGCCTTTGAATAAGATAAATTATTCCTCTTTCACTGTTGTGGGTTTCACTGTTGCGGGTGTTTATTTTGCCTGGCTCCCATGCTCCAGCCCAGGACCGAGAAAGCAAGACCGTGAAAATTTGAAACCCGGAAAAACATGAATAGGCGCAACCTGACCATAAGGAGATCAACATGGAAAACTGTCTGTTTGATACTATGATCCAGCAACTTGGGGAAGCAAAAATCGTTTCTCCAATTTTAAAATTTAATAATGGGGCAGGCAAGAATGCTTTTATTTCAGATAATGACAAAATCCTGTTTGATATTCGTTCGGAAAAAATATTTAGTGCCATAAAAGCCGGACAGGAAATGGCTTATTTTGAACTTTCCGGCCCTCGCGAAAAAATATATTTTGATCCAAGCAAGGTGAGATGCGCCATTGTGACCTGCGGCGGACTTTGTCCCGGCCTGAATGATATTATTCGGTCCATTTTTATGGAGCTGTACTTTCATTACGAAGTCCGGAATATCTACGGCATTCGTTACGGACTTCAGGGTTTTATTCCTGAATATGGTCATGATGTCATAAATTTGACACCTCGAACCGTAGTAAATATTCTTGATAGAGGTGGCTCTATTTTAGGATCCTCACGGGGAGATCAGGATATTGAAAGCATAGTGGACAGCCTGGAACGGATGAATATAGGTATTCTTTTTATGATAGGGGGTGACGGCACTCTAATGGCTGCTTCAAAAATAGCTAAGGCCATTACAGACCGTTCTTTAAAAATCAGTGTAGTCGGGATACCAAAAACTATTGATAACGATATCTACCTGGTGTCTCGTTCTTTTGGTTTTGATACTGCAGTAGATGTGGCCACCAGTGCCATAAAAGGCGCTCATAATGAGGCGGAGGGATATCCCAACGGAGTTGGTCTGATCAAACTCATGGGGCGTCATTCCGGATTCATCGCGGCTACAGCTGCTTTAGCACAGCAGGATGTAAATTTTGTCCTTATTCCTGAGGTTGATTTTGATTTAAAAGGCCCTAATGGGCTGCTAAACGCTCTGGAAATACGTCTTAAAGCGCGTGGGCACGCAGTCATTGTCGTAGCAGAAGGCGCTGGACAGAAATTTTTTGAAAATATTGCCTCGGAGCATGATGAATCAGGCAACCTCAGACTTAAAGATATCGGTATTTTTTTAAAGCAGGAGATAACGAAATATTTTAACAATAAAAATACTGAAATAACGGTTAAATATATTGACCCAAGCTATATGATTCGCAGTCTGCCTTCTAACGCCAATGATAGTGTTTTCTGCGGTTTTTTAGGACGCGATGCAGTTCATGCTGGAATGGCCGGTAAAACCAAATTAATAGTCGGACACTGGAATAATCACTTTGTACATGTGCCAATGGAACTGTCTATTGGTAAACGAAAACAGATTTCGCCATATGGCAAACTTTGGATGACAGTGCTTGGAGCAACAGGGCAGGCATGTCTAAAAAATAAGCAGGAAAAATTTTGATTTTTTATGACGGCATATACCGCTTACGCCATAAACGCAGTTCAAAGGCCTCCTTAATTAATCAGGATGCCTTTGCATGGCGTATTCGTTTGATTGATTTCACCTTAAGTCAGACAGAAATAGTTCACCTCAAACCAATTGCCGTTATCGCCAAACAGATAGGCAGGGGTGTTTTTAAATCAAGCTGCGCTGAAAGTCTGGGAAGGCAAATTTGCAGGGATTTTTCCCTTCAGGTTGATCATATCCTGTGGGTTGAAATTTTCCAGGACAAATCCGATCAGTTTTATGTGGCAACGTTTACCCCTAAGCGTGGAACTGATTATCATATCTCATTTCGTCCTATCCATCAAAATGAACTAAAAGCGATCAGCCGATTTGCTTCAGATGGCTTAGAGTTTAGCGATAAAATATGAAAGTTTAAGAAAAAATGAAGATTGATACCAATATTGTATGCATTCCCACGCTGGAGCATGGGAAAGATAGAAACATTAAAAATGTAAACTATTTTTGAGCATTCATGAAGGATGCTCACTGTTTTATTGCAAAAATTTCTCAGGGGTCAAGACAGTGCCTGGGAAAATATTTTCAAAATGTAAATTATCCCAGGTAACCATTGTTGAAATAAAGGCTAAATGGCTTTTTGCAACTGAAACCATTAATGCATCACCAAGCGAGGTTCTGTTTTTTAGCAGATTAAAAATCTCCTTAATCCTAATGGCTGGAAGGTTAGTTCCAAGATCGGGAACAGGCAGAACAGTGACCCGATATCTGTCTTGAAAGTAGAACCATAGTTCCGTTAACTGTTTTTCGTTGAGATTAAATGAGAGGATTCCACAAAGTTCCAACAGATTGATAATAGTTGTAAAACCTGTTTTCTTATTTGCTATCTTATCAAGAAATGCCTGATTTGTTTTGTAACAGACATCTCTTTTGTACCGGAGGTCAATCACAAAAATATTTGTATCAATCAAAACTAAGTTCTGCTTCGCATCCACTCTGTGGCCTCCCGCCACCCCTTAAATCCAGGCTTTGTTGTTTTGAGGGTTTGTTCAATATCTCGCCATGCTTCATCAAAAGACCTTAATTCTTTTAGGGCTTCAGTCTTTTTTCCCTCAGGTGGAGCAATGACAGCTACAGCTTTCCCCCGGTAAGTAACGGTTAATCTTTCACCCGACCTAACCCTTTTGATAATTTCTCCTGTTTTTTGTTTCAATTGTTTGGCTGTTACTATGCTCATAAAATTTCCTCCAAGTAGTCACTTGAATTTTATAATGATTACTTCATGACAGCATGTCAACGATAATTTTTGTCGTATTAATATTATCAGTATTTGGGGGGATTCTTCTGTGGTTCGCTCATCTATGATCTATGAACTGATAATGGGAGTTTTTATCAGCACTGCCTGCAATACCCTAAGGAACGAGGACAAAATAACTTCCTCAACTATGCATCACAGCTTCAGGCCATCTTTGCCCGATCTGCCTGATCTGAAATA
>JASFBJ010000438.1 GCA_030149585.1 Desulfobacterales bacterium
TATATTGGTATATTTTTTTACTTACCATTTATCTAAAGAGTTGTCTATAGCGAATTCACCACTACTTCTTAAGCACTACCGTGCGTTTTGTCACCCATCATGTGGTGAAAATCGAAAAGCTCCTTGACCGCCACTATGATGAAATTTTGCCGATGGCCATTAAAAATAAGCTGCTCCGCAACTATTTTGATACCCTGCGATTAGAGGTTGACGGGACTGTAATCAACAGGGCGCAAACCTTTCTTCAGGCTGTCAAAAATCTGGTTAAAAGCGAGTTCCCACTCAAATTTTTTTATCGCACCTCGGAAATTATTGAAGAGGCCCGCTCAAAGGGAGCTGGCATTATCATTCCGCATCCTGAACAATTTTGGCCTGTTCTTTTGGCGGATTATGACGTGGACGGTTATGAAGTATGGAATCCGCAATCCTTAGAATATACCAGGTTTCTCATTAAAACAATGGTAAGGCAAAACAGACAGCAGCATTTTTCGCGTCCCCTCATAGTTTTTATGGGCGATGACACGCATATGGGCGAAAAAACAAGGCCCATAGCCGAGCAGGATAAAAAAAAAGCGGCCAGAGAGATTGGTGTTCAGCCGCCCTGGGATGATATGGATATTCGTAAATTACTTATCAAGGCCGGCATGGATCGAAACCAGGTGATCAGCGAATATAAAGCCCGCCTGTCAGGATAACATTTATTTTCAGGAGAAAATCATGTCTCATGATAAATTTTCTTATGACTCCATCCAGGATATAAAGTCGGTCAAACAATATTTTAACTCCCTTCTTGAGTCTATTGAAAAACGCAGGATCGTTCTCAAGTCGGAAGATAAAGAAATTATTCTTAACCTGGATGAGCTGTTCCGGTTTGCTGTCAGCGCCAGAAAAAAGGGACGTGAAAACAAGCTGTCTATCAAAATGAGCTGGACCAGCAAAGATGAGGAAAAAGGCAGCGACACCAAAACAATGACCATCGGCAACTAGGCGGATAATGATCAATTTTAACGGCATTCAAGAAAATTTTAACTTTCTCATCACAGAAGTTATTGGTCAGGCAAATGCTACCTTTACCTATCTCAATACATTTGAACAAGATCTTTTTATTAAGATTATTTCCAGGGATGATTATATCGACAACCTGAAATCCACAATTGAAAATGATTGTTTTTCAGCCGTGAATTGCTCAAATGAGACAGATCAAACAGCCATTAATCTGATACGCTCCACCAATATCATAACCGTCAACCTGGAGAGGATTGCTGATTTCAGCGTTAATATCACCCGTCAAGTTGAGTTTCTCCAAGACCGTTCCATCTGGCTGAGCTTTGATTTCATGAAGATGTGCGATATTATTCTGGCAGGTCTGAAGCAGGTTGCCCCAGCCACCCTTAATAAAAATCTTGGCGAGGCCCTGGGCATCTGCAAATCGGAATTTGAACTCGACCGGTTATATAAGGAGCATTTTGAGCGTATTATGGTTGAACTTCGTCAGGGGAAAAATATTGAAACCTTTATCACTATTCTTTTTATTTTCAGATGCCTGGAAAGAATCGGCGACTCTCTTTTAAATATCGGCGAAGCTATTCTTTTTGCCATTCTCGGTGAAAAAATAAAAATCAGGCAGTTTGAGGCCCTGCAACAAACCCTGGCCAAATCCCAGATGAATTTGCCGTTTGACAAGCTTCAATTTAGCTCCTTTTGGGGAACCCGTTCCGGATGCAATATAACAAAGGTAGCTCCTGACAGACTTAGCGGCATAAAAAAAGGACAGGAGTCAATCTTCAAAACAGGCAATCCAACAAAGATAAAAAAGGAAAAAGCAAGCATCGAAAAATGGGCGGAAATCATGCCCGGACTGGCGCCGGGCGTTTTTTCCTTTCATGAGGATGATGAGGATAACGCCTCCATGCTCATTGAGTTCATGTGCGGTCAGACTCTGGATGAAATCATTTTGACGGCTGATATGGAAGTACTTAAAAACGCCATTTTCCATCTAAGGCAAATCCTTTTGCAAATCTGGGAAAAAACAAAAAAACCGGGAATTTTTAGGGCAAATTATATGGGCCAGCTCCTTACCCGGCTTGACACAATAAGCAGGGTGCACCCAAAGTATATTCGCAATAACAAACAGCTTGGCAGCGTAAATGTTGAATCCACGATCAGGCTGGCCAAAAAATGTCAACTCGTAGAACAGTTGCTGCCGGCCCCTTTTTCCATATTTACTCACGGGGACTTTAACATGAATAATATACTTTTTGATAATGAGAGAAAACAGATCCATTTTATAGATCTCTATCGTTCCAGACACACGGATCTTCTTCAGGATATCTCGGTTATTATTATTTCAAATTTTCG
>JASFBJ010000439.1 GCA_030149585.1 Desulfobacterales bacterium
GATAGCAAATATATTCATAATCGCACTTTTGATGGAAAGCATTGTGCTCCATGAGATGACGCACGGCTATGTCGCTTTGCTGTTCGGAGACCAAACAGCAAAGCGACAAGGGCGCATCACATTCAACCCAATTCCCCATATCGACCTGATGTGGACCATCACCATACCGATCATCGCTTACTTTCTTTCCAGAGAGACGTTTATAATCGGCGGAGCAAAGTATATGGAACCTGGAAAACAGGTTTACAGGATGGACGGATGTGGACCTGTCCGATTATGGTATGGCCGAAGCCTGCAATGCGGGAAAACTTCTCAGAACTGAAGGCTATCATTTTGATAAGGCATTTACTTCTGTTTTAAAACGTGCAATCAGAACGTTATGGATCGTTATGGATGAGATGGATCTCATGTGGATTCCCGTGCATCGGTCATGGCGGCTTAATGAAAGGCATTATGGAGCTCTGCAAGGTCTGAATAAACGAGATACTGTTGAAAAATATGGGCAAGAACAGGTTCAAATATGGCGGCGCAGTTATGAAATCCAGCCTCCGGCCCTGGACAAAACAGACAAGCGAAATCCAGTCTTTGAACCGCGCTATGCACAATTAAAAAATGAAGGTTTGCCCTCCACGAAATATCTCATTATTGTTAACTATTTTAAAATTAATGTTTACACTTTTTTTAAATTAAGCTATTTTTTTATTTGCAATTTATAAATCAAAAAACACTTTCTCAAATGTGCGGAATGTCCGATCGGAGGTTTTAAAATGAATAAAATCCAGAACAGAATATTTGCCCTGTTTTTTTTAGTTTGCATGCTTATAGTCCGGGTCTTTCCAGGTGCGGCCGAGGAGACAAAGAATATCCTCACGGTGGAAGCCGCTGTTCAGGAGGCCCTCAAAAACAACACGTTAATCCGCCGGGCCATAGAGGAGGAGCGGGCCGCTGTTGAAGGCGAAAAAAGTGCCAGAGCTGAGCTTTTACCCCGGCTGTCCGCTTCCTATTCTTATAACCGTTTGCACGACACACCTTATGCTGTTTTCAACTCAATCAAAGTTGATGCGGGAGAAAAAGACAATATTTTCTGGGATGTGACGGTTTCCCAGCCCCTTTTCACAGGTTTTGCTCTGACAACGAAACGGAAAATAGCCGCGTTAGAAATTGATTTGCAGGAAATTTTGAAACAGCAGGCCGTTTTAGATGTAGTCATGCAAACCAGGATTGCCTGTTTTCAAGTCCTGCTGGCCCGAAGTGCCCTGGAAGTGGCAAACGAAGAGGAAAGGCAATTAGGGGGACATGCCCATGATGCAAAAAAGATCTATGGCCAGGGTTTGGTCCCATATAATGATTTGTTAAAATCCCAGGTAGCCCTGGCCCAGGCCCGCCAAAACAGGGTCAGTGCAGCAAGTAAGCTAAGGATAGCTGTTTCCTCCCTTAATACCATTCTTCGCCGGGATATAATGGAAAAGACTCAGGTCAGGAAAATTTTATCATTTCGACCTTCTCATTATGAGATTCCCGCCCTTTTTGAAGAAGCCATCAGAAAAAGGCCTGAACTCAGGCAATTAAATGTGGTACTGGAACAGGCGGGGCTATCTATTCGGATTGCAAAGAGTTCGTACTACCCGCAGGTTTATTTGGTGGGCAGCTATGAACAAACAGGGGATAATCTGAGCGCCGATAATAACGACTTTGGGAACGATCACAACAGCATCGTGGGCTTTCATGTCATCTGGCCGTTTTTTGAGTGGGGAAAAACACGGGCTGAAGCAACAAAGGCCCTTCATAAAAAGGCTGCCCTTGAGCAAAAGATTCAGGAGGTCAAAGACAGCATTCTTCTTGAGGTCACGGATGCTTTTCAAAGACTTGGGGTTTCTGAGAAAAACATTCAAACTGCCAGGGATGCTCTTGTTCAGGCAAAAGAAAATTTCAGGATTACCAACCTTCAATATCGGGATGGGATCACCACCTCAACGGAGGTTCTGGACGCGAGGACTTTCCTCACTCAGGCTGAGATGAACCATCACAACACTATTTACGGTTACAGGATCGCGGAGGCTGAATTAAAGCGGGCGGTTGGAAAAAAGTAAAGCAACGTAATTATTTGAAATAAAAAGTATTTCGAACCATAGAGGTTGTAATTTATTAGAAACAGTGGTTAAGTTATAATTCAACTGAACAAAAGGAGCAAATAATGAAAAATCGGGCAAAAACTATTATCATAACACTGGTTGTGATCATTGTAGGGGCTGCTGCGCTTGCCGGCTGGTGGTTTTATGGTCGAGTAGTACCCCTGCCTGATGGCCTGATCCAGGCCAACGGCCGTATTGAGGGGGATCACTACATCGTGGCCGGCA
>JASFBJ010000440.1 GCA_030149585.1 Desulfobacterales bacterium
TAGGTAAAGATGCTGAAAAAATGATGAAGCTGATGGATTTTCTTGAAGATTGTGACGATGTTCAGAAAGTTTTTACCAATGCGGATATTCCTGAAGAGTTGATAAACGGCCTGTAAGGAACGAGGGCGAAATAACTTCCACAAGTAGGCGCTCAGATTTAGGTCAGGTTTGTTTGATATAAAAGTATAAAAGTTGCAGGAATAGCGAGCTATTTCAAGATTTTTGTACTTTTAGATCGGGCAAAGATGGCCTGAAGCTGTGATGCATAGTTGAGGAAATTATTTTGTCCCCGTTCCTAATATTGTCTCGTTCCCATGCTCTGGCGTGGGAACGAGAAATGAAAAGTTATTTTTGTGCGAACCCTAACTTCAGGCCAGTTCAATCATTTTCTGAACTGCTTTAAGTGCAGGCAGGCGAATATTTTCCGGTACTTTGATAATGCCTTTCATTTTTTCAAGACTTTCCGCAATATCTTTTAAACCAATCTTTTTCATATCCTCACAGGCCATATCTTCTTTTACCGCATAAAATTTTTTATGTGGTAAAGCCTTTTGCAAAGGGTGCAAAAGGCCGATCTCAGTGCCTATCAAAAATTTTTCAGCTTTTTTTTGGGCTGCATATTTAATCATGCCCGAAGTACTTAAAGCAGCGTCTGCGAGCGCAATTATTTCAGGTCTGCATTCTGGATGGGCTATAAACAGTGCGTCTGGATGGGCGGCCCTGGCTTTTTGGACATCTTTTGGCAGCAAACGATCATGAACCGGACAACAGCCTTCCCAAAGATGAATTTTTTTATTTGTCTGAGCAGCAGTATTTAAGGCCAGATTACGATCCGGGGTCATCAAAAGTTCATCCTCTTTTAGGCTTTTTACTACTTTAAGTGCATTGGCGGAAGTGCAGCATATGGTAGAAAGTGCTTTAACTGCGGCTGTTGAGTTCACATAGGTGACCACCGGCATGGGCCCTAAAGTTTTTAAATGTTTTTTCAGGGCCTCTGGGGTAATCATGTCGGCCATGGGACAGCCCGCGTCTTTTTTTGGCAGCAACACTGTCTTTTGGGGCGATAGAATAGAAGCTGTCTCCGCCATAAAATGAACACCGCAAAATACGATAACCGAGGCATCGGTGTTCGCTGCTTTGATGCTGAGTTCTAAAGAATCACCACAAAGATCGGCTATATCCTGAATTTCAGGTGGTTGATAATTATGGGCCAGTAAAATCGCATTTTTTTCTTTTAAAAGTGCCTTTATCTTTTTTTTTATCATATTTTTCCTGCCTAGGGTTCCATTGTCAGCACATCTGTATTTTCCGGAATTATAAAAGTGAATAGCGCATTATCTGGCTCAAGATCGTACTGAAAGTGGCTAAGATCAATCCGTGTTTCATCTTTATAAATATTATAGGTGAAAATTTGTATTAGTTCAAATGTTTCTTTGGCGACTGTCAAATAGATCTTTGCCAGTTCAGGAGATGGTTTCAGAGGTACGAGCTTTAAGGAATAATTTGCAGCATCCGCCTTATTTTCTTTAGTGATCTGAAAATTTTGTCGAAGCTGCCGGATATTTGCCAGAAAACCAGCCCCATTACCATCTCCAAAAAATTCCGGGGCTTTGCCGATCATAACCTGGTGATCTTGCGGCCTGTAAACCCAGAGCTTATTGCCATTGGTTATAATGATCTGAATTTCCGGGTACTGATATTCCCAGCGCATCATGCCGGGACGTTTGATGAGCAGCGTCCCTTTTGCAGTGTCGGTAATTGCCATGGCCTGAATCGTTGATTCCTGATAAAAATCAGCTGAAAAACCTGAGCCGCTATATCGATTTTCAATGCCCGTTAAAATTTTCTCCAGAGCAGGTGTTAAAGGCGCATCTGCAGCCTTATTTATCAAAGGCGCATCCTGAGCCAGGGCTATTGCAGGTATCCAAAAAAGTGTAAAAAAAAGTATCCATTTCATTATATTTATTCTCGATGGGTTGTTGGTGTTAAATCTAAAATCCTTTTAAATTTTTTTATACCACATGCCTTTAAAAATCACAAATTCTCAACATTCAAAAATTATAATTTCCAAAAAAAAACACCCCTTAAACCGGTTTATTGGTTTAAGGGGGTAATATATTGGGCAATAAAATATTTTTCCCTATACGTCGATTTCCATTCGTAAAAGAGCTGTGCAAAGCGGTTTGCCTGTTCCATCGATTCGCAGACTTTGGGTTGCACCGCCGCCTAAACCACCGTGCAGCAAAATTTCCAGGGATTCAATATTATCCATAGGAAAAATTTCCACCCGGTCTTTGACCATATCTCCAAAAAATGCTTTTACTTTTTCAGGTGTTACCTGCTTTTTTATATTTGC
>JASFBJ010000028.1 GCA_030149585.1 Desulfobacterales bacterium
GCCTGAAGCTGTGATGCATAGTTGGGGAAGTTAATTCGTCCTCGTTCCTTAACATAAAAGTGGCAACGCCTGTAATCATTTTAGCATTAAGAAAGGAGGGTCAGCATCAAGAAAGGACGGTTCTTTGTTTTCTCGTTCCTGGGCTTTTAGCATGGGAACGAGAAAACAACATCTAAAAATGTAAACCGACAAATAAAGGATACCAAAATTCAGATATATTTATCCTGCTATTTTTTCAGTTAGTTCAGGCATGAAATCAAGGATATCTGTTATGATTCCAATGTCTGCAACCTGAAAAATTGGGGCTTTGGGGTTTTTATTAATTGCCACAATAAAAGGAGCTCCTTTTATTCCGCCCAGATGCTGGAAAGAGCCGCTGATACCAAGTGCAAGATATACCTTGGGTTTTACTGTCTGGCCGGAAGTTCCAACCTGACGGGATTTTTCCATCCATTTGGCATCAACAATCGGTCTTGAGCAGGAAACATCAGCGCCCATGGCTTCAGCCAGTTCCTGAGCGATTTCAATATTATCTTCATCCTCAATTCCCCGGCCAATAGAGACCAAAACGTCGGATTTGGTGATATCCACATCGCCGACCTCAGCAACAACGATTTCCAGAAAACGCCGACCAACAGTTAGATCACCAGCATCACCGGATTTATCAACCACCTGACCGCCGGCTGATTTGCTCTCGTCAGCCTGAAAAACACCACCACGTACATTTAGCACAGAACCGCTGGAAACATCGCAAAGAATATGTGTAGTGGCCATACCACTATATTCCTGGCGAATAACTTTTAGATTAGATCCATCCATGCCTTCAATATCAACAACGTCCGGCACAAATGTTGAATTTATTTTGATTGAAAGGCCAGGTGAAAGATCCATTCCAAAAGTGTCGTGAGGCCCCAGAAGGATGGCATCGCCAGGTAAAATATTTACCAGAGCTTTGCGGATGACTTCCGCGTTTGGATGAGCCATGGCAGCGTTATCAATTTTCCAGACTTCAGAGTAGGATGCTGCCATCTCATTACAAACCTTATCAAGATCAGCACCAGACCCAGTTAAAATAGCCGTAACTTTGGCGCCGGCTTCGATCTTATTTGCGGCAGCTACCAGCTCAAGGGCCATATCATCTGCTACGCCGTTTTTGTGTGTAATATATGCAAAAATTTGAGCCATTATTTCAGCCCTCCTTTCGCCTTTAAAAGTTCAATAAGCTTATTAACTATTTCTTCAGTATCTCCTTCGAGCATTTCCGCACCTTCACCAAGATCAGGTACAAAATAGTCTACCCGTTTTACCTTGGCATTGGCCTGCCCTATTGCATCCGCGGCAATTCCAAGATCTGAAGCAGCATGCACTGGAATTTCAACTGAAGCAACTTTTCTAATCCCTCGGATCCCGACATAACGAGGCTCATTGATCCCTGTTTGAATTGATAAAACACAAGGCAGGTCAATTTCGTTCATTTCCTGGTTACCACCTTCGATCTCTCGACCGACTTTTAGTTTTTTATCATCAATAACTTCCAGATAATTTACCAGGGATGCATAGGGAATATCAAGCATGGCTGCAAGCATGCCGCCAACCTGAGCAGCACCGTCGTCTGCCTGGGCGCCTGTTAAAATCAGGTCATATTTGCCCTTTTCAATTTCAGCTTTTAAAATAGTGGCAAGACCCTTTCCATCCGAGCCCTCAAAAGCGTCATCTGAAAGTAAAATACCGTTGTCAGCCCCCATGGCCATTTCCCGCCTAAGAATCTCTTCTGATTCTTCATCTCCAACAGAAATAACTGTAACAGAACCGCTACCCACATTATCACGAATCTGGATAGCTTCCTCAACTGCATAGTTGTCCCACTCATTTACCGAATAAACAAGATCGTCACGTTCGATGTCGGTGCCATCGCTTTTTACTTCAATCTCGTTTTCTGCGGTATCAGGAACTCTTTTTACGCATACCAAAATTTCCATATTTACTCCTCCCTGATATTAATATTGTGCAATAATATAAGTATTGCCAGTGCCTTTTGGCTTGTTAATAGTTGGTTTTTTAAATTAAATGCTGCTGGACAAGCTCAACAAGATCCAGAGCTTCCATCTCACCTTCCAGACCGGCTACCTTAATAGCGTCTTCGATATTGACCAGACAGAAAGGGCAGGCAGTTATAATAACATTGGCTCCGGCCTCTTTTGCCATTTCAACTCTCAAGACGCCCATACGCTGATCTTCTTCAGGTTCGTAGAAAAGCATCAGACCACCACCGCCACAGCAAAAAGAGCGATCTTTTGATTTTAACATCTCAATGCGGGTAAGGCCTGGAATTGCATCCAGAACTTCACGGGGATCATCGTAAATTCCATTATGGCGGCCAAGATAACAAGGATCATGGTAGGTATAGATCCTGGATTCATCGTTGACGGTTTTTAGATTGATTGTATTGGATTTGATACTTTTAAGAATGAACTGACTGATATGCTCAACCTTTGGCAGCAGCTTATTATTATAATCATTATTTAAGGCATTCAGGGCATGGGGGTCGGCAGTAACGATTTTTTTCACGCCGGAGCTTAGAATTGCTTCAATGTTCTGATCTTTAATGTCCTGAAAAAGCATTTCCTCTCCAAACCGGCGGATCTCATTTCCGCTGTCCTTTTCAGCCTTGCCGAGAATTCCAAAATCAGCCCCGGCTGAGCTCAGAATTTTGGCTGTTGAGCGGGCAATATCCTGCATACGATCGTCATAGGATGAGATACTATCCACAAAATAGAGAATTTCTGCTGACTCTTTTTTATCAAGTATTTTCACCGGACATTCATCTGCCAGTTCCTTTGTCCAGTCAGAACGTTTTTTCTCCATCTTGCCCCATGGATTACCTCTTTTTTCAAGGGCCCGCATTGGTTTTTGCAGAGACTGGGGAACCATCCCCTCATCAACCATGCCTCTTCTTAAATCAACAATTTTGTCGATATATTCGATTCCTAATGGACATTCCTGTTCACAGGCTCCGCAGGTGGTGCAAGACCAGATCTCATCCTCTTCATAAATGTCGCCGATTAAAGGTTCGCTTTTCAGGAATTTGGCGCCATAAGGGTAAATCGGATAATTCTTGAAAATAAGATCGCGGGCTTTGATGGAGATAAACCTGGGTGAAAGGGGCCGTCCAACAGCATTTGCAGGACATTGATCAGAGCATCGACCACAGTCGGCACAGGTATAAAAATCCAGAAGATGTTTCCATGTAAAATCCTCTAATTTTTTTACTCCAAAGGAATCTAAATCATCCAGCTTATCATCAGCAACGCCATGGCGCACAGGTTTGATATTACCTTGTTGGGTACGCATGAAAAACACATTAAATACAGATGTAATAACGTGGAAATGTTTTCCAAGAGGTAAAAAACATAAGAAAAAGAAGAATGTCAAATCATGCACATAGTAAGATATAAGGTGAATGGTTTGTAGTGAATCAACCGATAAATATGAAAGCAAAACCTTAAAAATCCAGGGCAGGGCTAAAGGCGCCAGAAAATCGGCATGCAAACCTTTTTGCAGTTCAGCAGCAACAAAGCTGCTCTCAAACAGGCTTTCGGAAATCATCAGTGTTGATATCAAACCAAGTACAAAAACAGCTTCAGCCGTGTGATCATGACCATATTTAGCCGGAACAGCGTAGCGTGCAGGTTTTAAAATTCCTCGACGATAAGCAGCTAAAATACAGGCTGTCAGAACCATTGTGGCAGCATAATCTTTAAGTATATTATAAATATCACCAATAATGCCACCAAAGCCTGGAACCACGAAATCAGGGGCCAACCCTATTACCACCAGGGAAATTGAACGGATGCTGAGTGTTAAAAATCCGAAAAAAATCATGATATGCAGTACTCCGGCCAGCATATAACGCGGCTGGCGATACTGGATAAGCCAGATTTTCAACAGATTATAAACCCGTTGAGGAATATGGTTAAAACGGTTATCGGGTGCTGCCTTTATAAGAGGGGCAAGTCTTAAAGCGATTATATATGTAAAAACAGCTACACCGATAATGGGAATTAATAAAGAAAAAACTGCAGTTGGGATGCCCAGAAAAAAGGCCTTGGCCGGGGGTATTAAAGCACTTTCCATTTTTTGTTGTCCTTCTCCCTTCTTTTGTGTCAGGGGAATAAAAAATATAATGAATACTTATTCAGTATATTAACAGATTGCCTTTAGGCTGTCAATTAAAAATAATCAATTATTTAATCATATTTGATGGTTAAATAATTGATTAAATGGCGAGATTTATTGACAAACTAATCAGCAACCAGTAGATTTATGATTATAATGAATTGGCTGCAAAAACTACTTAAGCGAAATTAATACCACAAAAATTAATAATTAACAACTTAAAAGGAGGCTCCAATGGCAAAAGAAATTACGTATGCTCAAAAACCCTGGTTGGCGCATTACGAAAAAGGAGTTCCGGAAACTATTGATTATGAAGAAACCTTATTATCTGAATATCTGACCAAATCCGCCCGAAAATATCCGGATAAAATGGCCCTTCTCTTTCAGGGTTATGAGGTTAGTTTTCAGGACTTAGAGGAGATGGTTAATCGCTTTGCGGCCTGCTTAACCTCTTTTGGAATCAAAAAAAATGATTCAGTCGCAATTTTACTGCCTAATTTGATCCCGTGTGTGGTCAGTTATTATGCCATTTTGCGGATCGGGGGGATTGTGGTGATGAATAATCCTCTCTACTCCGACCGGGAGCTTGAACACCAGTTTAACGATTCCAAATCCAAGATACTTATTACCCTGGATCTTTTGGGCAATCGAATGATCGATCTCAGGCCTAAAACCGGCATTAAACAGATTATCTATACATCCATTGGCGATTATCTGCCATTTCCCAAAAATCTATTATTTCCCCTGGTTGCCAAAAAAAAAGGGCTGGCAGCCAGTGTTAGACCATCTGAAAATGTTTTCAGGTGGAAAGCCATGCTAAAGCAAAACCAGCCAAAACCACCGGCAGTTGATATCTCGTTTGATGACGTAGCCATGTATCAATATACTGGAGGAACAACCGGGGTTTCAAAAGGGGTTATGCTGACCCATGGGAATTTGAGCAAACAGGTACAGCAAACCAGATCCTGGTTTCCAACATTTGGGGATGACGAGATAATGCTGGGAGCCTTACCCTTTTTCCATGTTTTCGGACTTTCAACCGTGATGAATTTGTCGATTTATTCTGGATGGGGCAATATCCTGGTGCCCAAACCTCAGCCGGATGCATTGCTTGAGACAATAAGCAAGTTCAAACCCACCTTTGCGCCTCTAGTGCCGACCATGTATATTGGCATGCTGAATCATCCGGATATTGAAAAATGCGATTTAACATCAATCAATGGATGCTTTTCAGGCAGCGCGCCCCTGCCGGTTGAAGTTATAAAAGAGTTTGAAGCAAAGACAGGGGCTGTGATTGTTGAAGGTTTTGGTTTGACTGAATCAACGCCGGTTACCCATATTAATCCTTTTGCCGGCGGTAAAAGAATTGTGGGCAGTATTGGCGTGGCTGTCCCCGATACTCAGTGCAGAATTGTTGACTTGGATGACGGTGAAACAGATATGCCTGTGGGTGAAACCGGCGAGCTCCTGATCAAAGGGCCCCAGATAATGAAGGGCTATTTGAATAATCCTGAGGAAACAGCTCAAACCCTTACAGATGGCTGGTTACATACAGGTGATATCGCCAAAATGGATGATCAGGGTTATTTTTATATTGTTGATCGCAAAAAAGATATGATAATAAGCGCCGGCTATAATATCTACCCACGGGATATTGAAGAGGTCTTTTTTGAACATCCAAAAGTTGTGGAAGCCACGGCCATTGGAATCCCTCATCCTAAATGGGGTGAAGCAGTTAAAGTTTTTGTGGTGCTAAGAGAAGGTGAGACAATAACACCGGAAGAGCTGATCGAGTATTGTAAGGATAAGCTGGCCACCTATAAGCTGCCCACTGAAATTGAATTTCGAGAAGAGCTGCCGAAAACCAATGTGGGTAAGGTTTTGAAAAAAGAGCTGAGGGTTCAGCAGTTGGACGAGATCAAATAAAAAATATTTCAAGTTATAGAAAATTTCCGGAAAATTTTCAGAAAATCTATTGCTTGCGGCAAAGAATATACAGGTTAAGCTGATATCCTTTGCCGCTTTTTTTTTATTCGCCTGGTTCAAACGCTCTTGCGCGGGAGCAGGAAAGCAAGAACCATTAAAAGTAAAAGCTATTTTCCGCCAAAAGAGTCTTCACTGATTTTTACGGCTGCTGAATTGGCTGTCAGAACTGTTTCGATTTTCCCCATTGCTATTGGCAATATGCAGAAAATGAAAAATTCAGCACTTTTCAGTTGGCCGTTATAATAGGCTATATCTTTTTTCTTTGGGCCTTTTTCAAGTTTATCGGAAGCAATAACCGCCCGCCATAAAAGCATCCAGCTCATAATAATATCTCCGGTGGCATCCATAAATGGATAGGCGGCTGCAAAGGCCTCTTCGATTTTTGGAGACATGGCCAGTCCTCCTAAATGTATGGCTGTTTCCGCCAGTTTATTTAAAGCAATTTCCAGTTTGGCGGCAAAGGGTTGCAAGGAGTCAAATTTTTTGGCTTTAGCTATGGTTTGCTGGATTTCACCCATTAA
Source organism: Desulfobacterales bacterium (assembly GCA_030149585.1). GTDB lineage: Bacteria > Desulfobacterota > Desulfobacteria > Desulfobacterales > JASFBJ01 > JASFBJ01. The sequence continues at coordinate 6,684 of JASFBJ010000028.1, forward strand.
ATCCATCATTGGTCTGCCTTTATTCATTCCAAGCTTGCGACCCAAAAGATCCATGGCCTGGATGCCGTTGGTGCCTTCGTAAAGCATGGTAATGCGGCAATCGCGCAAAAGTTGTTCCTGAGGATACTCCTTTATAAATCCGTAGCCACCATAAATCTGGATGCCATGGCTGCATACTTCAAAGGATTTATCAGAAACATAGCCCTTGGAAATTGGAATCAGAATATCAATGATTCCCTGATATTTGCTCTTTTCATCCAAATCTTCTGAAAGTTCTACCATATCTTCTAAATAGCCGATATACAAAAGAAGACTGCGCATTCCTTCCACATAAGATTTCATGGTCAATAATTGGCGCCTAATATCAGGATGTTTGATGATTGGAACACCGGCACCAGTTTTTTCCGTCAGGCTGCTACCCTGAATCCGGTCTCTGGCATAATTGACCGCGTTTAAATAGGAAGAGCTGGCACAACTCATGGCCTGCATGCCAACCAGCAAACGTGCCTCATTCATCATAAGAAACATGGCGCTCATGCCTTTATTTTCCAGGCCTAAGAGAGTTCCCATGCATTTACCTTTGCCGCCAAGAGTCAAAGAACAGGTTGCATTGCCATGTATCCCCATTTTTTCTTCAATGCCTGTACAGACCACATCATTTGGCTCTCCCAGGCTGCCATCATCATTTACCCATATTTTGGGAACCAGGAAAAGGGATATTCCTTTGGTACCGGCAGGAGCTCCTTCAATTCTTGCAAGTACCGGGTGAATAATATTTTCAACCAGGTCATGGTCACCAGCGGAGATAAAAATTTTATTGCCGCTGATACTATAAGTACCGTCATTATTTTTTTTAGCAGTTGTGGTCAAAGCACCGACATCAGATCCAGCCTCCGGTTCAGTGAGCAGCATTGTACCTGTCCATTTGCCGGTATACATTTTTTTCAAAAACAGTTCTTTTTGTTTTTCGGTTCCAAATGTTTCCACGAGTTTACCTGCCCCATGAGTTAAACCAGGATACATCATAAAAGAGTAATTAGCACCGTTAAAATAATTGGCTGCCGCCAGCGCAACGGCTTTAGGCATACCCTGGCCGCCCCACTGGGGATCTTCGGTCATGGCCAGCCATTCACCTTCATTAAATAGTTCATATGGTTTATAATAGGATTGGGGAATACTCACCTTGCCGTTTTCCAGTTTACAGCCCTCTTCATCTCCTATGGACTGGGTGGGCAAAAGTTCTTTAACGGCAAAGTTGCGGGCTTCATTGATAATCAAATCAACAGTTTTTTTTGTAAACTCAGCGTATTTTTCCTTTTGGCTGAATTTTTCTACCTCTAGTTGTTCGTGTAAAACAAAATCTATGTCTCTGCGATCAGCAATTACTTGTGCCATGATAAAAAGCCTCCTTTTTTTATTATTTTCAGGCTGATTCAGCCGAAAAATTATGATTGATATATTTATAGATTGCATACTATTTATTTATTTTTTTGCTGGGCTGCCGATTCCATGTATAAACAAATCTACCAGGGGATCAGCCATTGAAACCAGATCGTATTTGCCGTTTGAATGGATCCAGGTGTTAATAACCTCATCAACTCCTCCAATGATAAAACGCTTGACCAGGCCCATATAAAGATTTTTTCGGATGCTGCCTTCTGCCTGTCCAAGCTCAACCATTTCTGAAATCATGTCAAAATAAATTTTGGACATCTCCTTTATCTGCTGATCCCCAAGTCGCCGGTTCTGTCGGGTCTCTACCTGATAAACAATGGCCATATCAGGATCTTTCTGGAATTCAGTGAGATGCTGGCGAACCAGCCAGCGAAGTTTTTCCACGGCATTATCAGCCTTATTAACTTTTTCGCGAAATCTTTCAAAAACCTGTTTGGTTTTATAATCATAAAACTGAATTAAAATATCATTTTTATTTTTGAAATAAAGATAGATAGTGCCATCAGCCACACCGGCCTTTTGTGCTATCTGAGCAATGGTGGACTGGAAAAAACCTTGTTCTGCAAATACTTTTATAGCAGCTTCCAGTATGCGGTGATGCTTATTTTCCTTTTGTATGCTGATAATAAACCCCCTTAAAACGTAAAGAGCAGTCAATATGAATGAATACTCATTCAATTATCAGACATTTTTTCGTTCTGTCAAGAAAAAATATTAAAGTTTCGGCAGGCTAAAAGGGAGGTTAAGGTTATAACATAAATAATTGAGGTGATATGGAAATTTGAATTTTTATTCAGTTTAGCTTTGAAATGATGACTGATAAAAAAGGCCCTTTTGTAAATTCCAAAAGGCCTTTTTATTTGTAGTCACAAGGGTAGCGGGATATTATATTGCCCAAATTAGTACAAACGGAGTTCGCGACCAGTAAGTTGCAATGATCCAGCCCTGTTAAATTTTGCTGCCATGCAAACGATCTGCTGCATCCCTTTAACGGTCAGCAGCCACCAGGCATCGCTGATATCAAAATGGCCTGTTTCATTAGATATAATTTCAACCTGATCAGCTTTTAATTTCAAGTCGGCAACTGCCTTTTTGATGTTCTGGTCGGCATAAGTCGGCTCTTCACCAGTTATATAAATAATAGCTCCTTTTTTCATCTTTTGTCTCCTTTTGTTTAGTTTGAAATATCTTCAAAAAATGTCCTGCCAGCTAATTTTTATCTGCTTTCTTTCAATAGCATAAAAAAACCCTTCAAACCTGATAATGGTTTGAAGGGTTGCACCCAGTTTACTTGACCCTTTTTATGTTTTTTAAATATCCTTAGAAATTTCGCCCGAAATTTCGTAAGGCTTATTAAATAATATCAAGGCAGGTCTTCTGGTTTTCGGATCAATCTACTGACCGCGCCTTCCCGTTCGATTAATATCAAACAGTGACTTTTGCGGCGTTTGTCCCCGATTACAGCGGCGGGACCACTCCCGATTTGCACGGGATTCCCTATTAAGCTGTTAATAGCACCTTAACTTTTATTAATATTGCTCATGGAAAGAAGTTTGTCAAACAAAATTAGCAAATACCGGCAATTCTAATTAAAGAAATCATCTTTTTTTTAATTAACTATAATTTATTGAGAAGTTATATTTTAGCTCTCTTCCAGATAATGTTCGGCGGAAACAGCAGCAATGGCGGCATCTCCAACGGCTGTGGCAACCTGGCGCAAGGGGGTATTGCGCACATCACCGGCAACAAAAACACCAGGAAGAGAAGTTGCCATATTGCCATCTGCTATAATAAAACCATTTTCATCCAGCTTTAATGCATCTCCGATAAAATTTGTATTTGGTACGGTGCCAACCCAGATAAAGCAGCCATCAACCGCCAGATCTTTATTCTCATTGGTCTTAACATTTTTAACAGTGATTGCATCTACATTGGTTAGGCCTCCTTTGATATTGGTGACTATAGAATCCCAGACAAATTCGATTTTATTATTGGCCAGTGCCCGTTCCTGAATGATTTTTGTAGCTCTAAGCTCATCACGGCGATGAATTAAATACACCTTTTTTGCAAATTTGGTTAAAAAAATGCTTTCCTGCACGGCAGTGTCGCCACCACCCACGGCAGCCACCACCCTGTCTTTAAAAAATGGTCCATCACATGTGGCACAAAAAGAAACCCCTTTGCCGGCAAACATCTCTTCTCCCGGCACCCCAAGTTTTTGCGGCGAAGCTCCTGTGGCAATGATAATGGCTCTGCAGGTGATGGTTTTGTCGCCAACCTGAATTTTTTTTACAGGTCCTGAGAGATCCAGGCTGCTGACTTCAGCTGATTCAATTTTAAGATCAAATTTTTTAACCTGTTCAGTCATTTTGTTGACAAGATCCGCTCCAGCTAAACCTTCTGGAAACCCAGGATAATTTTCAATCCAGTCGGTTATTAATATTTGACCGCCTGGAACTATTTTTTCCAGCAAGACAACATCCATACGTGCTCTAGATGCGTAAAGACCGGCAGTCAATCCAGCCGGCCCGCCACCAATAATAATAAGATCATGATTTACATTTTTCATAATTAATAACTCCTGTTTATTTGAATAGTTGATGATTAATAGTCATAAATCCCAATATAATTATGGGGAGTAATTGCCAGGAGTTCTTCTTTAACTTCCTGGGAAATATCAAGCTGCGATATAAATTGAGCAATTATTTTGCCGTCAATAACAGTATTGATACGGGTTAAATCTTTTAAAGCCTCATAAGGTGATGGATATCCTTCGCGTCTTAAAATTGTCTGGATAGCTTCGGAAACAACCGCCCAGTTGTTTGAAAGATCAGCTTTTAAGACTTTTTCATTTAAAATCAGTTTATTTAAGCCTCTTAAAAGAGATTTTAAAGCAATTAAGGTATGGGCAAAAGGTACTCCGATATTTCTGGTTACAGTGGAATCAGTTAAATCACGCTGCAATCTTGATATAGGAAGTTTGGCTGCCAGATGTTCCAAAACTGCATTGGCCAGACCTGAATTGCCTTCGGCATTTTCAAAATCAATGGGATTGACCTTATGTGGCATGGCCGAAGATCCCACCTCGCCTTTTTTAATTTTTTGTTTAAAATAATTCAACGAAATATATGCCCACAAATCCCTGGCCAGATCAATAAGAATTGTATTCAGCCGTTTTAAAGAATCACAAAATGCTGCCAGATTATCATAATGCTCGATCTGGGTAGTTACCCTGGAACGTTCAAGGCCCAATGTCTCATTAACAAAATGATTGCCGAAACCGATCCAGTCTATTTTGGGATAGGCAACATGATGGGCATTAAAATTACCTGTGGCTCCGCCGAATTTAGCGGAAAACGGGACATTGGCTAATAAGGCCAGTTGCTTTTCAAGACGATTGACAAAAACATAGATTTCTTTGCCAAGGGTGGTAGGAGAAGCAGGCTGGCCATGGGTACGGGCCAGCATGGGAACTGTTTTCCACAAAACAGCTTTGCTGTTTAGATTTTCCAGCAGCTCTATAAAAACCGGTTCCAGGGTAGTCTGCCAGGCCTCCTTTAATGAAAGGGGCAGGGCTGTATTATTAATATCCTGGGAAGTTAAACCAAAATGGATAAACTCTTTATAGGGGGACATTCCCAGGTCCTCAAATTTTTCTTTGATAAAATATTCCACAGCTTTTACGTCATGGTTGGTAATTGCTTCGATCTCTTTAATCCTGACAGCATCAGCCATGCCAAAATCCTGATAAACAGCTTTTAAGGCAATTAATTTTTCCGGGCTCAGCCCGCTTAACTGGGGCAGAGGCAATTTTGCCAGGGCGATAAAATACTCGATTTCAACTTGGACCCTGTAATGAATCAGGGCGCCTTCGGAAAAATAATTTCCCAATACCCCTGTTATTTTATGATATCGGCCATCTATTGGAGAGACTGAAGTTAAAGTTGTTAATTCAATCATTTTTTATTCTGTTTCCTTATTTGATTAAGCGTTGTTTTAAGCCTGTAAAGCGTTTTATGGTTTTATTATTATGAACGGCAATGGCCATGGCCTTTTTTGTTCCAACCATGACCACCAGTTTCCGTCCTCTGGTTATGGCTGTATATACCAGATTACGCTGGAGCAGTATATAGTGCTGAATCAGTACAGGAATGATAACCACCGGATATTCAGAACCCTGGGATTTATGCACTGAAACCGCGTAAGCCAGCCTGATCTCGTCCAGTTCGGAAAAATCATAGCATATTTCTTTACCGTCAAAGCAAATTATCACTTCTTTAAGCTCAGTTTCAATACGAATAATACGGCCAATGTCGCCATTAAATACTGACTTATCATAGTTATTTTTTATTTGCATTACCTTGTCATTTGGACGAAAACCTCTTTTTCCCAGGATGACCTTATTTTCACCTGGATTCAAAAGTTCCTGCAAACGCATATTCAGGTTTCCTGCGCCCACAATTCCTCTATGCATTGGAGTTAGAACCTGAATATCCTCTACGGGATCAAAACCAAATTTAGCAGGAATACGCTCACCAGCAAGCCGCAGGATTATTTCAAGCACCTTTTCCGGGTCTTCCTGTGAAATAAAATAGAAATCCTGCTTTTTCAGGTTAGAGTCAGGTGAATTAAAGGTCGGCAGAAAGCCATTATTAATTTTATGAGCATTGACAATAATCAGGCTGCCCTGGGCCTGGCGAAAAATTTCAGTTAATTTTACCACTGGAACTCTGCCGGAACCCATGATATCGCCCAGGACATTTCCAGCACCCACTGCGGGCAGCTGGTTCACATCTCCCACCAGAATCAAAGTGGCGCTAGCAGGAACTGCTTTTAAAAGATGATGAAGCAGGATGGTGTCAAGCATGGAAGTTTCATCTATTACCAGCAGATCAGTTTTTAACGGGTTTTTTTCATTTTTGGAAAAGCCCCCCTGGGCAAAGGAGAATTCCAGGAGACGGTGAATGGTTTTTGCTGTATGTCCGGTGGTCTCGCTCATTTTTTTTGCTGCCCTGCCGGTTGGTGCAGCCAAAAGGATTCTGGCGTTTATTTTGCTGAAAATTTTTAATATAGCATGGATGATAGTTGTTTTTCCAGTGCCCGGTCCTCCGGTAATCACCAGTACTTTGTTGATTAAAGCGCTTTTTATGGCTGCGGTCTGGCTTTTCGCAAGGGTTATGTCCAGTTTTTTCTGGACCCAGACCAGCGCTTTTTCCTGATTGACCTGACGAATTGCTTTTGGTGTTTTAAGTATATTTTTTAATCTTGCGCTGATATTTGTTTCACATAAATGATATTTAGCCAGAAAAACAGCTTTATTATTTTCTTTATAGTTTTCAAGGCCTTCATTTAGATCTTCAATAATCACTTTTCTTTCAAAGGTAATAAGTGCCAGGGCTTTAATAATGATCTCACGGTTAACATTTAAAGTCTCTTTTACCTTTTGCAATAAAGGTTCATATGGATAATAAACATGACCCTCGTCAGCCAGTTGATGCAGGACATATAAAATACCGGCTTCAACCCTGACCTGGCAATCCATGGCAAAACCCAGTTTTTTAGCAATTTCATCGGCTGTAATAAAACCAATGCCGAAAATATCAGTTGCCAGGCGATAAGGATTTTCCTGAACCACTGCAATTGAATTATTTTTGTATTGCTTGAAAATTTTAGTTGCATATCCGGAGCTGACGCCGTGGGCCTGCAAAAAGAGCATTACTTCCCGAATCTCTTTTTGCTCCTCCCAGGCTGCCTGAATCATGGCGATTCTTTTTTTTCCGATTCCAGATACTTGAGATAGTCGCTCACTTTTTTTTTCGATTATTTCAAGAGTGTCTTTACCGAAATAATTGACAATCCTGTCAGCCATTTTAGGGCCTATGCCTTTGATAAGCCCTGATCCCAAATATTTTTTTATGCCGTAAACCGTGGCTGGAATCGTTGTTTTATATTGCCATATTTTAAACTGCTCACCAAACCTGGGGTGCTGTGTCCACTCCCCTTTCATTTTTAAAATTTCACCAGGTGCCGGAGAGATCAGGTTTCCAACTATAGTGACAAGATCACGCCGGCCATACACCTTGACACGGGCGATCGTAAATCCGTTTTCAAGGTTGGTATAGGTAATTCTTTCAATCTGACCGGATAGAGTTGTAAATTGTTTTTCCATTCCAGAATTATTTATGATCGTCATTTAGCCTTTGTTTCAGCCCATTTCGGGAGCCGAATTGATGATGTGTTCATTTTTTCAGGCAAATAGCATTTAATATCAATTATTGGTGATTGATCAAAAGCGTCGATATCTTTAATTTGGATGATATTATTTTCAATTTTCATAATTTGACAGATGGTCACGGCAATTGGGTTGGGTCTTAGCGGGGAATGGGTGGCAAATACTCCACTTAAAGGATTGGCTCTGTTTTTTCTTGGATAAACCTGTAACACAGACCGCTTATCAGGGGCATCGTTTTCATGAAGCCAGTATAAAACCATGATATGGGAAAAGGTTTCCAATCCTGAAAGCGCCTTATTATAATCAGGTCGAATTTCAAGGTAAATATTTCCGGCTTTTTTATTAATCACCCCAACTGGCTGAATTTGAAATGAATTTTCCACTATTAAATCTCCTTTTTTGCAATCTATGATAAGCATTTGCAATTAATAATTCAAGTAATATTAAGCAGGTGATGTCAAAATAGCGGATAATGATAAAAAATGCCCATTTATTCTTGATAAAACATCTTTTTTTATCTAAATAAACATCATACATGAGGATTATAACAAAGGCATGAGAATGAGACGGCGATTAGCGTTATATCATTTTCAAATACACTTAATATGGGATATGTCTTTAATTTTAATGATGCAGTAGCTTACGAAAAGTGGAGTTGTTATCCTGGTAACAGTTTTTCCGCTGATCTTGAAAGCCGCCTGATATTGCAAATGCTTAAACCGGTTAAAGGTGAATCAATACTCGATATTGGGTGCGGTACTGGTTTAAGTCTTGTCCATTTCCTGGAAAAAGGAGTACAGGTTACAGGCCTTGATCCATCTCCTTATATGCTGGATATTGCCTTGCAAAAAGTCGGCAGCCGGGCTGATCTCTACCGTGGAATCGCAGAGGACCTGCCATTTGAGGATAACTCTTTTAACTATGCCTGTTTGATTACAAGTCTGGAATTTGTGGACAATCCTGAAAAAGCTTTAAGAGAAGCTTTCCGGGTTGCCAAGGACAGGGTGTTTTTAGGTGTTCTCAATAGTTATGCTCTTAAAAGCATCCAGCGTCGGGTCAAAGGAATTTTTACTGAAACGATTTATAATCGGGCACGGTTCTATAGTATCTGGGAATTAAAACAGCTTATAAATAGAATTATTGGAGATGTTCCTGTAAGCTGGCGCACAGTGTGTCAATTTCCATCTTCTTCCGGCAAACTAATGCAAAAAATTGAAAAATCCAAAATAGTACAACGCTTTCCTTTTGGTGCCTTTACCGGCATGTTGATAACTCTTGTTCCCAGATTTCGCGCTCGACCACTGGCAATTACTCATCGCACTAAAAGATCTGTTGACACAGTACCGAGTTTTAATCGCTTAAAGCCATAGTCCGGCAAATAACATCTATTTTAAATCCCGGACAGGTAAGGCCCTGTAACCTTTCTTATGGGCTTTTCGTACTGTATAGTGGTAAACATTATTAAAATTAAATATCCTGCTGGTTGGCGCGATTGAACTGCTTTCAGCCGTCCAGATCCACCCACAGCTCAGGTGGATAACTGGAATAATTTTAACACGCTGACCGCAATCTGTTTCATAACCCACAGAGTTTTTATTTGTATCCACCAGACTTTGTAATTCGGCCAGAGTGGGCAGACGCCAATTATCGTAGTGCTTGGCAAGGGTGTCAGGAAAAGTAAATTTAACCCATTTAAGGGCCTGATGCCAGTTAATGTCTCCGGCGTTATCGGTTTTGGCCCACATCAGGCCTAATTCATTATCTATTACCGTACCATCTTTATTATCTATAAACCGGTCTTCGGCCAAGACTGTAGCAGAAATTATCAGCATAACTAAAATACCTGTCAGAATTGATGATCCTGTTTTTATCAGCATGCTCCTCCTTTTACATATTTATTCTATCCTACCACATAATTTCTTATATTTTTCCGAAAAATTTCTCAGACGATCAAGGTGAATCTATATGCGCATCCAAAATATTTTCCGGAATATAATATTATAGATGTATTTTTTTTCTTAGTCTGCGGGAGTGTTCTCCTTCTCTAAATGAAACAACAGTTACTGGTGATCTCCGAAATATTTTTCCGGCAACAGAACCCACAAAGGCACGTTCCAGATTTGTGCGGCCTTTAGGTCCCATTATAATCATATCAGCTTCTTGTTCAACGATAATCTGCAACAGCTTTTCTGCTGGGTTGCCGACTTTAAAGATAATTTTATTTTGAATATCGGGAAAACCTGATTTTTCAATAATATCTTTCAGTAATTTTTTCCGTTCCTCGCAAATACCCTTAACATAATGCTCCCCATCAACTTCATAACCTAAAGATACAATGGTGGTTACGGCAGCAACATCTCTTTCATTTATTATGCTGGCGACGATCAATTCTGCATCCATCTGGTCTGCTAACTCAGCGGCAAAATTATATATGCCGGGTGCATAATCTGAAAACCCGATAGCCGCAATTATTTTATCGATTTTGCTCATTTTTATCTCCTTTTTTAAAAAAATTCCGTTTTTTATGCCTTTATATAATCGGATTTTTCAATACGGGGCCGCTGCATAAGATAAACCACACCAAAAATTGCCAACCCAACAGGATATGCCCAATAGCGCTGTCCATGGGGTATACCACTTAGAGAGGCAATTAGATCAGGACGCATTAATATTATTGTCACCAAAAGAAAGATCGGAACCTCATAAAATCGGTTGCGGGTCACAAACCATCCCTGAGTGGCGGAGGCAAAGGCAAAATTTCCCACACAGGCCATTAAAAAAATTAATATTCCCTGTGGCCAGCTATTGATATTGTGGAGAATTAAATCACTGTTAAAGATAAACATAAATGGCAAAATCGCTGTCCGAATATCATACATAAATCCTTGCAGCCCTGTGGCAATCGGAGGTGATTTTGCAATCGCTGCTGCTGCATAGGCAGCCAGTCCTACAGGAGGCGTGTCATCAGCGAGAATACCAAAATAAAAACAAAAAAGATGGGCAGACATAATGGGCACTATAAAATCCTGGTACCCGCCTATTATAACAATTGCCGGGGCAGTTAGAGAAGCCATGACAATATAGGTGGCTGTAGTGGGCAGTCCCATTCCTATAATCAGGCTGGCAAGGGCTGTGATTACCAGCATAAGGTAAATATTACCCATGGAGATAGTATCAATGATTTGGGTAATCAGACCTCCTAAACCTAAAGCCACAACACCCACGATAATTCCTGCAGCCGCAGTTGCCAGGGCTACTGAAACCATATTACGTCCGCCTGACGCCATAGCCGAAAATATATCAATAATGCCTTTTTTAAAGGCCGGTCCAATTGGTTCTTTCTTCAAATAAGCCTTGACTGGATTCTGTAAAAGCATAATCAGGCCCATAACCCAGATAGCATTAAAGGCCGCCAGCTCAGGAGAGTGCCGAACAATGATAAGTTCATAAAGCAGGAAAAAGAGCGGCAAAAGATAATGGAGACCACCTATCAGCGTTTTAAAAAACCTGGGCAGCTCATTACGCGGCATTCCTTTTAAACCAAGCTTGGAAGCTTCAATATGGGTAATATAAAACAGGGCAGCGTAAGAGGCAAAAGCAGGGATAGCTGCAGCTTTAACAACCTGCACATAGGGCACGTTAACATACTCTGCAATAATAAAGGCGGCAGCACCCATGATAGGTGGGGCCAGTTGGCCGTCGGTACTGGCTGCGACCTCAATTGCTGCTGCTTTGGTTGCAGGATAACCCACTTTTTTCATTAAGGGAATGGTAAAGGTTCCAGTGGTTACGATATTGGCGATACTGGAGCCCGACACAACCCCGGTTAATCCACTGCCAAGAACAGCGGCTTTGGCGGGCCCGCCTTTAAAACCACCCAGCATGCTCAGGGCCAGTTGAATAAAATATCGTCCTGCTCCTGCCCGATCCAGCATTGCCCCAAAAAGAACGAATAAAAATACAATGGTGGCTGAAACATCCAGAGGTATACCATAAATTCCCTCGGTAGACATAGTCATCTGCCCCATAAAGCGGTTGATGGAAACGCCTTTAAAGGCAATCAAATCCGGCATATAAGGCCCGAAAAAAGCATATATGGTAAAAAGTAATGCAATTACAGGAAGTGCAGGACCGATAACCCGGCGGGCTGCCTCCAGCAATAAGATTACCAGAATTGCACCGATCACTAAATCTCGCGTGATAGGAGCCCCGTAGCGGGTAACCAGGCCGGCATAATCAATGGCAATATATAATGCTGAAAAGGCTGCAATAATGCCAATTGCCAGATCCAGCAATGGTATTCGATCAGTTGCTGCCAGAAATTTAAGGCCGAACCTGGTTTTTTTAAAAACCGGATAGTTGAGAAATACGATCAGCAAAGCAAACCCAAGATGAATTGCCCTGACAAAGGTTGAGTCTAAAATCAGCCAGCTCGCAATTGAAAGTTGAAAAATACTCCAGATAACTGCTATGGTGGGGACAAACCATTTGGAAAAACCTTTGGGCCTGCGTCCCATTCCTTCTTCTTCTTCGGCCATCTGTTTGGCAAGGTCAAGCCCGTTTTTTTTATCTTTTTTGTCTGTTGGATTCATATATATCCCCTGATTAATGGATTAAAATAATTATAGATTTTCTTGCAGGGCGTTTAAAGAAAAGTATTGCAGCGTCAAGAGAATCAAGAACTTTAGGAACGGGGACGAAATAACTTGCTACAAGCAGGCGCACAGATTTAGGTCAGGTTTGTTCGATATAAAAGTACAAAAGTT
>JASFBJ010000441.1 GCA_030149585.1 Desulfobacterales bacterium
CCGCTTTATACGCCTTTAGATGCTCAAACTTCAAAGTATAATGAAAAGGTGGGTTTTCCTGGTGAATACCCATACACACGCGGGATATATTCGGGCATGTATCGGACTCAGGAGTGGACCCGGCGGATGCTTTTAGGCTATGAAATGCCGGAAACATTTAATCGCCGTCAAAAAGAGCTTTTATCAGCCGGGGCTAATGCAATTAACCTTATTCCTGATAATCCATATTTACGTGGTTTTGATTCAGACCAGATTGAAAAAGAATTAATCGGTATTTCAGGTGTTCCGCTTAATTTTGTAGATGATATGGAGTTAGCTTTTAAAGATATTCCTATTGACAAGGTCAGTACTGCTTTTAATGATCCAGGGCCCTTTATGGTGGTAGCAATGTTTTTTGCCCTGGCTGAAGAACAGGGTATTCCCCTGACAAAATTGCGCGGCACATCAAATCAGTCGGATTTTATATCCCATTTTGTGGCTGTCAGCATGGCCCACAGGTTATCGCTGGAAGGGCATTTAAGAGTAATGATGGACCATATAAAATATTGCACTAAAAATGTACCAGGCTGGAATCCTTTAAGCATTGTCGGACAACATATGCAGCAAGCCGGCGCAACTCCGGTGCAGACCCTTGCATTTACACTCTCTTCCGGTATTTTTTATATTGATCAATGCATTAAAGAAGGTATGGACGTGGATTCTTTTGCCCCAAGATTTACCTTTTTTTTCGATGTGAGTATTAATTTTTTTGAAGAAATTGCCAAATTCAGGGCTGGTCGCAGAATGTGGGCCAAAATATTGAAAGAAAGGTTTAATGCCGGAAATCCTAAATCCATGAAATTTAAATTTCATGCTCAGACTTCGGGCGTAGATCTTACCCGCCGGCAGCCTCTTAATAATATTTCCAGAGCAACAATTCAGGGTCTTGCGGCAGTTTTTGGCGGAGTTCAGTCCCTGCATGTCGATGCCTATGATGAAGCCTATCAATGCCCCACCGAAGAATCAGCCAGAATCGCCCTGATGAGTCAAAATATTATAGCCGAGGAGAGTGGTGTTTCAGATGTTATTGACCCGCTTGGAGGCTCTTATTATCTGGAAAGTCTGACTGATCAAATAGAAAAGGAGGCCTGGGTTTATATTAATAAGATAGATGAACTGGGCGGCATGCTGGAAGCGGCTAAACAGGGATATATTCAAAATGAAATCGGGGGTTCTTCTCTTAAATTTCAAACAGATATTGATTCTGGTGAAAGAACAGTCGTGGGTCTGAATAAATATGTTTTATCCGGAGCAAAGGAAGTTAAACCACTTGAAGTAAAGACAAATATGGCTGAGATCGAAAAGCATGTTCAGCGTGTCAAAGATCGCAAATTAAACAGGGATCAGAAAAAGTTTAATTTTGCTCTCTCAGAATTAAAAGGCGCGGCTTTGGATGAAAATGCCAATGTTTTTAAAGCAATACTTGAGGCTGTCAAGGCCAGAGTCAGTGCCGCTGAAATATTACAGGCTTTGCGTGAAACCCTGGGGGCTGACGAGCCGTTAACAGGGCTCTAAAATAAAATTTTCTGATAATGGCCAGGCAAAAAAAGATGTGCCAAAAGGTTTTGTTATTGCTTCTATGATCTGCATTAAAAAAAAAGAATTATGAGGAGGGAAAAAGATGGTTCAAAATATTAGAGTATTAATGTCGACAATGGGACTGGACGGTCATGACAGGGGATTGCGTGTGGTTGCTTCAGCATTAAAAAATGGTGGAATTGAAGTAATTTATACCGGTCATTACCAGACACCTGAACAGGTGGCCGAGGTTGCTTTACAGGAAGGCGTTGATGCTATTGGCATAAGCAGCCTCTCTTATGATCATGTGCTTGTTCCCAAATTAATGGATAGACTGAAAGAAAATGGGCTTGAAAATATTCTGGTGGTAGTTGGCGGTGTAATCCCGGAAGGTGATATAAAGATGTTAAAGGATTCAGGTGTGGCTGAAATTTTTTTACCAGGTTCCAAACTGGAAGATATAGTTTCTTTTTATAAAGAGGAAGTAAATGCAAGGAGATTATCATAAAGGGAGAGAAAATGGGTAATAATAATGATATAAATGAATCTTTTGATAAGTGGTATAATAATTACCAGAAGTCATTAATCAGACATCCGGAATGTAAGGAGGAGTATAAAAATATATCCGGTATTGCTTTAAAGCCGCTTTATACTCCTTTAGATGTAGAAAATCAGGATTATTCTGAAAAATCCGGTTATCCTGGTGAATATCCTTATACCCGCGGAATTTATCCCGGCATGTATCGAACCCAGGAGTGGACCAGGCGGATGCTTTTAGGCTATGAAATGCCTG
>JASFBJ010000442.1 GCA_030149585.1 Desulfobacterales bacterium
AAATAGTCGTAATTTAAGTCAGTTGGACGACACTACAACATTTAGACTTATGCGCAAAAGTCTGGTAGATCCTTTTCATGGCTGGATAGGTGGCCAGATAGATCCTTTTGTCCCTGTCCCCGGCAGTCCCGGCGGTAACCACGGTCATCGGTTCGTTAAGAAAATCGTTAAAGGCGTTTTTGGCCTGCTTTCTGAGTTCCCTGCGGTCGCATAAGAAAAGAACCCGCATGATCCAGTTGGCTCTGTACAGCAGATCAGTAAGGGCGATTGCCACTCGGGTTTTTCCTGTGCCTGTGGCCTGAACCAGTAATGCCTTGCGACGTTTGGCGGAATATTTCTCATTTACCCGTTTGATCGCTTCTATCTGATATATCCGGTCAACTATTTCAATCTTTGGAGAGAATTGCTCCAGTGGAACTTTATTTTTTCGCTGAAACATAAGATATTGGAGGCTGTCTTTTGAATAAAAACCATAGAGCTGCCTTGGAGGATAGCCCTGGGCATCGTCCCATATGAAAATGTCAAAGCCGTTAGTGTAAAAAATGATCGGACGTTGTCCGTGCATCTTCTCCAGACCGTCCGCATAAAGCCTGGCCTGCTCCTGCCCAGTTTCCGCCTTTTTTGCTGTTTTTTTTGCCTCGACAACCGCTAAGGGTAATCCATTATCGTCCCAGAGTACGTAATCAGCATAACCTACTCCGGTGCCGGTAGGTTGATGCAAGATCTGTTCTTCCTGTGTCACATCGGGAGTATTGGCGCCGTTGGCCCCCACTTCCCAACCTGCGGATGCTAATTCGGCATCGATCAGTCGTTTGCGTGTGGTATCCTCATCAAAACATAGTGCATCAGCAACAGCCTTTCCTGTATGGAGAAGCGCTTCAAGTTCTTCTATCTTTTTTTGTGCGGCATATGTTTTTGATCTGGTCGTATCAAGTTCATGGAGAAGAGACTGCATCTCTATCTCTTTTTTCGCGAGTTTCTCCTGTACTAAACGTTTTTGTTCTTTTAATGCTTCAGTTTTTTTATGAACGGTAATGGGCTTTTCAGGCTGAACATAGGAGGGGCAGTTTCCCTGTTTTCCACCATTAATGATGAAAAACCAGCAACCAAGATGAAAGGCATCTTTGAGAAGATCCATTACGCTGAATCGCCGGCTTAATTCACTATGCGCGGCTTTGTTACCGGCCAGACGGATGTTGTGGAATGAATTAAGGACTACTGGAGGGACAGCTTTTTTAAAATCATCTGCATTGAGCAGTTCAAATAGAGAGTCTGAAACAGGTTTTGGTAAATTATTTTCGTCATAAAACCTGTGGATCATAGCCTCTATAAATGATCGCAGCTTAACCAGAGCGCTCTCAGGGTCAGGCCATTCATACTGAAGCATAAGATTTTTGGCTCCGGCAGAAATTTGTTTATGTATATATCCGGGCTCATTCTCACCCTCGACATTTATCTGCTTAAGAAGTGCGTCAATTATCAGGCCAATATCTCCGGCACGTTCCCTTAAAGGAGGGAGTTTGATAATTGCCACAGCAATTCTATAGAAAAGGTCTTCTCTAAATCTATTTTCCGCTATTTCATTTATCAAGTCCCGATTGGTTGCGGCAATGATCCTGGCATCAAATTTTACTGTTTGGGTTGATCCAAGTCTATTAATTTTATTTTCCTGAAGCGCTCTAAGAAGCTTTACCTGTCCCGGGGCAGATAGTTCACCTATCTCATCCAAAAAAAGGGTGCCTCCATTAGCTGCTTCAAAATATCCTGTTTTTTGTTTATCCGCGCCGGTAAAAGCCCCCTTTTCATAACCAAAGAGCTCTGATTCCAAGAGATCATTTGGAATCGCACCACAGTTTACGGCAATAAACGGGCCTTTCCTGCGAGTGCTTGTGTTATGAGCGGCCCGAGCAAGGAGTTCCTTACCTGTGCCTGATTCACCCTCAATTAGTAAAGGTACAGAGCGATAAGCAACACGCTGGCTTTTAAGGATAATTCTCTTCATCACATTGCTTCGATGAATAAGGTGAGAAAATTCAGGCGCATTTGGGGGAAGGCCATTGGCAAGACGCTTCAAGTTATTATCAGGCCCACGGAGAAGATCCGGGATAAACTCTGCTGAAATATCAAAAGGAACAGACGCTGTTTTTACACCTTCCTGGGGTGAAGATTCGATCAGTTCTGCCGGGAAACGCGTCTTTGCAAGAATTATCCAGACTGCGGCCATGGCCGGAGTTCCGGGGCTGAGATGAAAGGATAAGGAAATGTCTTTCCCGTGTCGGGATTGAATATCTAATAGCACTCTCGATGCCGCCCCATATATTTCGCTGAAATTCGTAGGGC
>JASFBJ010000443.1 GCA_030149585.1 Desulfobacterales bacterium
ATATCGACTTTTTGCGGCAGCCTCTGCAAAAAAAATATTTTATCCTCCCTCTGTTACACTTGAAAGAGGATTTGATATGGTATTCTGGGGAACGGGAGACCGGACAGATGCCTGCAATCCAGTATCCAGTGATAAAATTTACGTGGTAAAAGACCAGCATCTTTTAACAACCTTAAATGATGCTGATTTAGAAGACGTGACCGTTCCAGTACCTGATATGACAATGGATCAGGGTTTTTATTTGAATTTGGCAAACGGTGAAAAGGTGTTGGCCGAGGGTGTTGTTTTTTATAAAACTTATTATGTAACTACATTTATACCGAATATTACTGATCCTTGTGTACCTGGAGGAACAGGCACGATGTACGCATTGGATTATTTAACCGGAAAAGCAAAAATAGATTTTGATGAGGATGGCACTTTGGATCGCACTGTGAGCCTGGGCGGTGGTATTCCTTCAAAACCGGTAATGATTATTCCTCCTCATGGATCGCCTAAAATATTAATTACCATTGGGACAACCAATCCTGATATTAATTCTGAAGAAACAAATGCAGGAATTCTTGTACTTTCCCCTCTCGTGCCTTCAAGAAATTATTTCCACCTTTGGTGGAGAATTATACGATAGTTTTCAACAGGACAAACAGCCCGCCTGTATTTACAGGCGGGCTGTAATGTAAAAATAGACGTTATTTTTATAAACGACCGGCTAATATATTAACTGGATTTTTCTTTAGATGTTCAATCCGGTTCAGCCCATTTATATAAGCCTTTGCGCTGGCTGTGATAATATCCGGATCAGACCCCCGGCCAAGGGCAATGAATCCGTTTTCTTGCAGACGGACGGTTACCTCACCTTGCGCATCTGTGCCACCTGTAAGAGCGGAAATGGAAAATCTGAGCAGCTCGGAGCGGGTTCCTGTGAGCTGGGCAATGGTGTTAAAAGTCGAATCAATGGGGCCGTTGCCGTATCCTGAGCCCTGGACGGATTTGCCGCTGATTATAAGCTTGATGCTGGCTATTGGCAGAACTGTGGTGCCGCTTGAAACATGCAGGTATTCCAGCTTAAAGAGCTCAGAGGTTCTTAAAATTTCATCGGTAACAATGGCTTCGAGATCTTCGTCAACAATGGTCTTTTTTTTGTCGGCCAGATTTTTAAATTTTTTAAAGACCAGATTTAACTCATCATCCGCAAGGTCGTAGCCAAGATCCTTTAAATGGGTGTGAAGGGCATGCCTTCCTGAATGTTTGCCCAAAACAAGATTATTGGCGCTCAATCCGATTATTTCAGGCTTCATTATCTCATAAGTCATGGGATTTTTTAAGACCCCGTCCTGATGAATCCCTGCTTCATGGGCAAAGGCGTTGGCTCCGACAATCGCCTTATTGGGTTGCACCATTATACCTGTAATCATGCTTACCAGACGGCTGGTGGGATAAATATGCTCAGTTTTGATATTGGTGCTTAAGGGAAAATAATTTGGGCGGGTATGCAAAGCCATGACAATCTCCTCTAAAGAAGTGTTGCCGGCCCGTTCCCCGATCCCGTTAATCGTTACTTCGACTTGTCTGGCTCCAACATCAATAGCAGCCAGAGAGTTGGCGGTAGCGAGCCCCAAATCATTATGACAGTGAACACTCATGATGGCTTTATGCATATTAGGGGTATGAGCCATAACATATTTTATCAGATCGGAATATTCCCTGGGAACGGCATAACCAACCGTATCAGGCAGATTGATTGTGGTTGCCCCGGCTTCAATCGCAGCCCCGAATACCTTACAAAGATAATCTCTGTCACTGCGGGAACCGTCCTCGGTAGAAAATTCTATCCTGTCAGTAAAAGTTTTTGCATAGCGTATTGCTTCAACAGTATCCTTGATAACCTCTTCGCGGGACATGTTAAGCTTGTATTTTAAATGAATATCCGAAGTTGCAATAAAAATATGAATCTTTGGTTTAACAGCCTTTTTAACAGCCTGCCAGGCCCGGTCAATATCCTCTTTTGAAGTCCTTGACAGGGCTGCGATTTCAGTTTTTTGCAATTTAGCTGAAATCGTGGAAACAGCTTCAAAATCACCCTGAGACGATGCAGGGAAACCTGCTTCCAAAACATCAACACCCAGTTTTTCCATCTGGGTGGCCAGACGCAGTTTTTCAGCGGTGTTCATACTTGCGCCTGGAGATTGTTCTCCATCTCTTAAAGTTGTATCAAAAATTATTATTCGCTCAGTCATTATTTTACTCCTTTGTTTTTATCTGATTTTCTTAAATAAATTTTTTACTGATAACAGGATGTAAAATATTGATAAGCATGGGCCGCAGAGCAACC
>JASFBJ010000029.1 GCA_030149585.1 Desulfobacterales bacterium
GGATACACTCATTTTACACCTTAAACAACTGTCCAGTTTTTGGGGAGTATTATACTTTTTAAATAAACCAGCTTAAATCATCCGGCATCCGCCAACATTTTTGCCTGATTCAGGCATATTTCTCAAAAGATATTTTCTATCTATAAGATAATCCGGGCTTGTCCAACAAACGGTTCAGATTGTGGTTCGCTACGCTCACACAATCTAACCTTATTCGTTGTGTTGGCCCCCTGCTTTTTTAGTGATGCTGCCGCTGTTTACGCAGGCTCTTCACATCCATCACAATATCCTGAAGCGGCTGCCGGCGAACGCGATGCAAAAGCGCAAGTTCAGCAGCCGCATCAATATCCTCTTTTGTTACCTGAAGGCGGTCATTATATGCAGCCAGGGTTTTTGCTGTTTTCATGATAATGATGTCGCCGCGGTGACCGTCTACACCGACTTCCAGGCAGTAAGAGGCAACCTCATAAAGCAGTGATCGCTCCATAATGACTTGCGGGTACAAGTCGATTGCATGTTTGATTTTTTCTACCAGAGCGCATGAATCCTCTTCCCATTTTTTGCAAAAACCTGCTGGATTTTCATCAAATTCAGCACGCCGTTCCATAATGGCCACCCTGGACTCAGGATCGATAATCCCCTCGATATTGACACACAATCCAAACCGGTCCAGCAGTTGGGGCCTTAATTCACCTTCCTCCGGGTTCATGGTCCCCACCAGGGTAAACCGCGCTGGATGGGAAAAGCTTACGCCTTCCCGTTCAATGGTATTCACCCCCATGGCAGCGGAATCAAGTAGTACATCCACCACATGATCATCAAGCAGATTTACTTCATCTACATAAAGAATACCACGATGGGCAGCGGCCAGTATCCCGGGTTCCACACGCTTTTCGCCTTTCTTCAGGGCATGTTCCATGTCCATGGTGCCCACTACACGGTCTTCTGTGGCGCCGACCGGCAGTTCGATTACTTTAATGCCGCGGGTGGTCTTTTCCGGAGGCTCGAAGGCCAACATTTTTTCCCGGCAATCCTGTTTAGCGCACTCTCGGCAAACATCATGCTTACCAAAAGGGTTATGCTGAAAGGGACAATCTTTTACTATCTCAATATCAGGTAAAATTTCTGCTAAAGCTCTAACCGCTGTGGATTTGGCCGTACCTTTTTCTCCACGGATCAAAACCCCGGAAAGCGTTGGGTTTATAATGTTAAGAGCAAGAGCCAGTTTCATTTTTTCCTGACCTACAATAGCTGTAAACGGGTAAATGTGTCTTTTAGGCATTTATACTTCTCCTTTTACAATATTTAGCAGGGTATCTGCTTTCAGATCCTCAATTTTAAAGTATTGGGCACTCATCGCACCGGCCAATTGATGTGCCAGACCGAAGTTGACAAGACCCTGACTTTCCGTATCCACCACAATGAAACGAATACGCTCATCCAAAGAAAGTCTTGCGGCAAACTCCCAGGCCTCTTCAAGTGGTTTTTTTTCTCCTAATGCTGCATTGGATTTGCCGTCGGTAACGATAATCATAATAGGCCTGGCATTGGGCTCGCGCATGAGATAATTTCGTAGCACTTCATAGGATTTGACCAATCCTGCGGACAGCGGCGTGCGGCCGCCCACCGGCATCTCCCTGAGAAGACCGGCAGCGAGTTCAATAGAGGAAGTAGGCGGTAAATTCACCACAGCTTCTTTCTTGCGAAAAGAAACCATGGCAATCCGGTCCCGCTTCTGATAGGCATCAAGCAAAAGGGACATAATAGCGGCTTTGGATGCTACCATCCGGCCTTTGGCGCCCATGGAACCACTGGCGTCCACCACAAAAAGCAGAAAATTACCGATTCGTTTTTCCCGAATTTTTTCCCGAATATCCTCGGCCCGTAAAATAACCGCAAGTCCATTTCCATTCTTGCGCTGCAACTGATAGGGAGCAGCTGCCCGCAATGTGGCGTCCATGGCCACATCACCGGTGTTTTGATTCATAGTGCTTTTTACATAACGGCCCTGTTTCCGGGAAATACGGGAGCGGGACCGCCGTCCTGAACCACGGCGCAAAACCCGATCTTTGGGTGCGGTAATTTTTTTGACCTTGAAGGTATCACCCACTTTAAATATTTGTTCCAGTACATCCTCACGCCGATTCTGTTCTTTTTCTTCCTGGTTCGATTCAGCGTCCTCTTCATTTTCTTCAGATGGGCTCATCTCCTCCGGCCGGGAATCTTTCGCATCTTGCGGCTCCTTTGACTTTTCGGATTGTTGATCTTCGTTTTTCTGATCCTCCTCCTCCTGATTATCTTCCGGAGAATCATCATGGTTATGATCCTGATCGGGATGAGGTGGCGGCGGTGGCGGTGCGGCCTCCCGTATGCGATGCAAAAGCGCCATCATGGCAACCTCCCTGATATCTTCGGCCGTAATTTCAGGGTGTTCCCGCCAGGCGGCAAGTGCTTTTGCTGCCTGCTCCATGACCAGATCTGCGCGATGTCCGGCCACATTATTTTCGATGCACAACTGAGCGCACAAGGACCGCAAATGATCAGGCATACAGATGCTTGCCAGCCTCTGCCGGGCTTCGATAATTCTTGCGGCAATTTTTGAATTTTTATTTTTAAATCTTTTCAGGAATGGAACAGGGTTTGTATCGTAAGATTCACGGCGCTCCATCATCAAAATTCTTTTCTCCTTATCACCGACTGCGTGAACTTCAACACAAAGTCCAAAGCGGTCAAGAAGCTGGGGCCGCAATTCCCCTTCTTCGGGGTTCATGGTGCCTACCAGGATAAAAGAGGCTGAATGTATAAATGAAATCCCTTCCCGCTCTATTATATTTTGACCTGAAGCAGCTGTGTCCAGAATGATATCCACAATGTGATCATCCAGCAGATTGACCTCATCCACATAGAGAATACCCCGATGAGCCTTAGCCAAAAGACCTGGTTGCAAAAACATGGCGCCTTTTTTAACCGCCAGATCAAAATCAATTCCGCCGGCAACCCTGTCCTCTGTGGCGTTCAAAGGCAGCGTGATTACCCGGGCGCGCTGCCAGGTAGCCTGATTATCATGAAAATGTTGTCTGCAACTGTCACACAGGCCAAAATCATCATCTGGATCGCATGAATAGGGGCAACCTGCTTTGACTTTAATTTTCGGCAGCAATGCCGCGAGCGCCCGTACAATCGTCGACTTGGCTGTTCCTTTTTCTCCGCGGATTAGCACACCGCCTATGGCCGGATTGATTGCGTTTAGAATAAGTGATAGTTTTAACTGCTCCTGGCCCACAATGGCGGCAAACGGATAAATATTATTATACATGATTTTCCCTTATTAATTATAAGCAATTAAAAATTTTAATATACTCAATTCCCATTTCATTAACTTTGACCCTGCTATCGTCCATCATGCCAATAGTGATTTCGGTTATCCTAAAATTGTCGGGCAGATCCCCATAGCTTTGCTTATAATCATTTGCAATTGATCTTTTGGAGATCATCCATTTATTTCTCGGTATACCAATAAGAAGGGTTATCGAAGGGAAAAATCTCAATCTGCCCTCTCGATCCCTGTATTTTTCACCCCTATATGGAACGTATCGCTCTCCTCTGTATAAGCCCGGCGCCTTGCTGTCGCTCGCATTATAATAGATGGACCTGTGGTTGTTGAACCCTATTCGAATCCAGAACTGATAGTCACCGGAATCATGAACCGCCCATTTCCATTCGATTAAAGAGTTCGTATTGATTTTAATATCAACCGTTCGACTCCATTCGCCTCCGCCCGTATGTTCGGCGTCACCGGTATAAAGGTAAAGCATACCATCTTCTGATTTTATTTTGGCAGTTCTAAATTGATTGCCTGTAGAAGGCATTATCAGGTTGCTGTTAATATCAACTTTCGTACATTGCCTGTCCCAATTTAATAGTTCTTAAACTCTTCATAAAAAAGAATTTCATCTTTATATCGAATAAAAAAGTGCTTGGTTGCGCACACAAAAACCAGCATAATAAACACAAGTATAATAACTATTTTTTTACGCACGCCAATACACCTGATTGTATAAGCCTTTAAATGTAATTTCCGGCAATTTCATAGAGCCACCTGAGTTCTGAAAGATAAAAGATATTGTTTTCATAAAGCCATAAAAGAAGTTTGGAAACCAAGATAGGTATAGCTGCGAAGCATAGTGTGATAATCATCCTGTCAATGGGAGTAAATACCAGTGTATTTGCTTTTAAGTATGTGCGTGAAGCGTTTGGTTTAAAAGATCTGCCCTCAACGGAAATTGCCAGTTTTGCGGATCTTCGCATGCAGTTGGATAATATAGGCACCAGAACCAGAAAAATTGTTTTTATCCAGTTGGTGAGCTTGAACGGTGCATACCCTTTTAGTTTCTGAGCTCTTATAACTGTAGTTGATTCCGAGATTAAAAGAGGAATGAACCTTAAGGAGGTGATCACCATAAAAGCCAACCCATAAGGCACCTTCAACCTGATCAGCCCGAACAACATGGCATTCGGGTGGGTTGTCCAATAAAACAAGAGTGCCAGCGTGGTTGTTGCTGCAAAACGTATTGATTGGATAGCGCCATACTTGATCCCTTCCCGAAACACATGAAGCCCGTCCCAATCTAACCCAAACGAATCTTCAGTAAAAATCGTAAAAATTATTGTTCGCGGATACTGCTGATAAAACAGTGCCTGGGAATAAATCGTGCCCCAGATCAATAAAACCAAAAGGATTGCCAGTATTTTGATATTTGTCAGTGGTATTTTTGCGATCGGATATCCGATCATGGTCAAGATAAAAAAAATTATCAGTGTCTCTGGTTTGTGGACAGATACCACTATTATTGAAAGGGCTGCCAGGGCAATCAGCTTTGTCCGCGGATCAATCCGATGAATAAGTGTATTTTCAAGACTTGGCGTCAGGAGCTTTTTTGTATCATACATGGGCTATCATCGCTTTTAAGGTTTCTGCAAGATCGTACACACAAAATGATGGGGTAAGACCCAGTTGCGTGCTAATTGTCAACGCTTGCGGAGGCTCAAGCGATGTCTTATTAAACAAATCCATGTTTTCAAAAAGCGCGGCAGGGGGTCCATTGGCAATAAGATTTCCATTATCTAAAACCATAACTCTGTCTGCAAATTTCAAAGCAGTTTCCATGTCGTGTGTAATAAAAACACAAGTAATGTTATCACCCGATAACTCTTTAAGATAATTCATGAAGTTTACGATATTTCTTTTGTCTTGGCCACTGGTGGGCTCATCAAGCAATAATATCCTTGGTTTCAGAGAAAGCACCGAAGCCACGGCTGCTCGCAATCTTTGGCCGCCGCTTAAGGCCTGGGGCGGGTGAGATATCAGATCCTCAACAGTCATGGCATTTAATGCCTCTTGAACTCTTTTTTTAATTTCTTGCTTTTCAATTTTCAAATTTTCAGGGCCAAAAGCGACCTCTTTCCAAACAGTATCGCAGAATAACATCAGAGCCGGATCCTGAAACACAACCGCTACATCGCCGACCATGGATTCCGGCTTAACATGTCTGGTTTTACGACCCAAAACCTTGACATTACCCCTTTGCGGCTTGAGAATACCGCACATATGAAGCAGCAAGGTCGATTTTCCGGAACCATTATTCCCAAGCAGGGCAATGAGCTCTCCTTGCCATATTTCAAGATTGACGCCCTGTAATATCCAGTTTTCTTTCTCATAGGCAAACCAGACATCTTCTGTTTTGAGTGCTGGAATTTTCTTTTCTTTTCTCAATTTTTTATCCTGGATGGCTTTCGTATCTGTGCTCTTGTAAGAATTCAGTCGTTTTTTCAGCAAGTGTAATGCTTCTTTTTCTGTCAGCGGAACGCCGCTTAATTTAAGGTGATGGAAAAGTTCAATGGTTTCCGGAACTCTTAAACCGAGTTTATGAAAGATATCAATATGATTTTTAAACGCCTCTTTTTTACCTGCATCCAGAATTACTGCGCCTTTATCCATAATGATGATTCGATCTACAAGGTGAACAACTTCGTGGATTCGATGCTCAACTAAAACAATCGTGCTTTTTTTCTCTGCATTGATTTTCGTAATCACGGATAAAATCTCTTTGGTTCCCATGGGATCCAACTGACTGGCAGGTTCATCCAGTAAAAGAACAGACGGCTGCATGGAAAGTATCGCTGCAATCGCCACCCGTTGTTTTTGCCCTCCCGAAAGGGTATGCACACTTTTTTGCCGAAATTCGGCCATTCCTACCTGTTTCAATGCCAGGGCAACCCTTTGTTCGATTCTTTCGATGGAAAGACTCAGGTTTTCCGGTCCAAAAGCGACCTCATCCTCAACGATCAGCGAAAATATCTGATCATCCGGATTTTGCTGCACCATGCCTACCTTCCTGGACAAAACTGACAGGGACGCATCATTTGTATTAACTCCATCAATGATAACATTGCCGGACATGATCCCTTCCGACCCATGCGGAATGATTCCGTTGAGACATTTTAAGAGTGTGCTTTTACCGCATCCGGTCGGACCGGTGATCAACACGAATTCACCCCTGCTTACTTCAAAATCAATATTTAGAAGTGCAGGTGCTGTTTTGCCGGGGTAGTTGAAGGTTAAATTATTGACCTTAATCATTCTGTCGCCACTTGCTTTAGTTTATTGCCCAGCATGACACCTGCCGGGGCGAAAATCGAAGTATAAAAAAAGCCTACAACAAGTATGTTCGCCCAAATATACCATTTTGCATAGTATAGCCGGTAAAGAAGCATATAGAGGTTATAGTCTACAAATGTGGCAAATGCACTGGCTGTTCCCATTCCAAGCGCAGCCAATATCAGCGCCTTGTTGGTTTGAGCAAAATTTTGCTCATGTGCGCGGGTAAATCCTATAAGATAAAGAGTAATTTCCATGGTTGACATGGCAACCATCATAAAGAGGATGACTACAGGATTAAAGCTTCCAAGCAGACAAAACAGAACCAGCGACATCAGCATGGATAAAGTAACAACTCCTGGAAACGGAATTAAAACCACCAGGGCCATGGTAAATAAATAGGTAATACCTTCTCTGAATATGCCTGTTGCAAAAACTGCAAAAGGCCCAAGCAGGCCGTTAAAAAGTTCCGTAAGAAAAAATCTTGGCACAACCGACAAAAGAAACTTTGTGGATCCAAATAAAGCAATCAGGATCAACCACCTGGTTTTGAAACGCTGAAATATCATCCGATTTCGGATCAACAGGAAAATACTGATACCCAGTGTGATAAAAATCGCATAAACGGTTGTCCCAATGGTTGCCCAGCTCATTTTTTGCACCGTCAATTCAAAATCATTTATCCGAACAATAACATCACTGCCGAAAAGCTTGCTCGTAACCCTGCCAAGATAGCGGCCTGGAAGAATCTTGTCTTTGTCCGCAAAGATCGGCAGCACAAATTCCACCTCTTTTTTGCCGGGTATAAAAACCTGAGTTTGAATGCGCTCTTCTCCTTTGCCGTGAAGATCAAGGAATTCCTGGGATATCCTAAAACCCTGGACCTCTTTTTTTGTTTTTGGATCCAGCACTTCCCAGCTTACAAGCACAATCGCATCCTCATCTGCTTGATTTGCCATCCTGATTCCAGCAAAAGAAACCGGAGCGACATCACTTTCCTCTCTGCTGCCGAACACCTTGCCCCAAAGACCAAGATCGGATCTTAAAAGCAGGCTGTTTTGTGCGAATTTCTTATCAAGCTTACCGTCTAAATCAGCCGGGATCTTTATTTCCCGGACGGTTAAAAGCTTTTGCAATTCCGCCGGCGTAGCCACCCTGACCACAGCCTGCTGATTGAGCACAAACTCTCTTTGCTTTCCATCAATCATTCCTTTGCAACAAGCCGTAGCCTTGATGGAATAATTACCCGGCATTGCGGTAGAAGGAATCAGGACAGTTAAAAGCTTGTACCAATCGTCAAATTCCGTAATCAGTTTGAATTTTGCGTGCAAAATATATTTATCCGTAGATTCATCTATTTTGATCCCTTCCATGCTGCCTTCAGGCTTAAGCGGCTTTGGAATCTCAACCCTTAAATCCGTAAAAAGAGGTGTTGCATGATAGCTTTCAACAATAATAAGAGAAGCTACCCTGCTGCCTTGAACAACCAGACCGGTGCTGCACTTCACTCCGCTGTTTTTTATACCGTAAGGGATCTGAAGGATCACCTGGGCAGGATCAAAAGACTTTTTAAAACCATTGCCGAAAATAGGCCCGGCAGCATAAAAAAGAACGACCATCACAGTCATAAATCCGAATAACCATCGCATTACGATAATATTACCAACCTGTGTTTACCGACAATATTCTCTTTCATCCGATCCGGATCAATATCAAAAGGCCCTTCAAGCACGACAATATACTTGCCGTCAGGACTGATAGCCGCCTTATAGGCAAATCCTTGTGTATGATAAAACCAGTTCAACTTGTCTGTTGCGCCGCCCTTTATATAAGGACTGAACACATAAATTCCCATGTCCTGAGGATTGGCAAAAGATGTCTCCGGTACCAGACCGATCGGAATAATCATGTATTTGTTGTTCTTTGACAAAATGCAATCATTATTCCAAATTCCCTCTCCTAATTTCCACTTCCATTTCAGTTTGCCGTTATAGTCATAAACAAACAGGGTATCTGCATCCGGATGCCGGGCCGGCAGTTGAATATTGTTTACCGCTGTTCCCACGGCCCTTGTACTCCAGGTAGCAAAAATCAAATTCGAGTTCGTTAATTCCAAATTGACGCTGCTGACACCGATCGGAACACCGCCTACATCAAGCACCTTAAGAAACTTTTTCTTCCACAAGAGTTGAGCCTGTCCTCTCTTAATTGATTCTTGATTATCAAAAACAAGGGTATTGTCCGGATATACCTGGTTTACGACAACATGTCTGTTATCAGGTGATATCTTTGCTTCAAAGCCGGTTGTTCCTCTGAAAGATTCCATACTTGTATCATGGCATGTAAAGGCATATTCCCACAACGGTTTCCCGGATGAGCTGTTCAGGACATACAGCATAGCTTCTTTTGCCCATCCGACTGAAGGTATGACATACCTGCCGTCTTTTGAAAGGGTTAAACCCCATGCCGAGCACTTCATGGGAAATTTCCAGACCGGCTTTCCTAACTTGCTGTCAAACTTGCACACCATGGAGGTTGAAACCAAAATTTTCCTGTTATTTACTTGCCTTTCAAAATCGTGTCTTACCATCACATAAGGGTTATTATTCCTGTCAACACAGAGTCCCCAGATCTTCAAGGGATAGTATTTGAATCTTCCCTGCATTCTTGTGATCTCTGTTTTTCCTTCTTTAAAGTCATCCGCTGTTTTATACTGCCAGAGCAGCTTTGAAGTATTGATATCAAAACAGTAGATATTTCCGTCTCTGCTCTCCTCACCTGCAATCAGTTTTCCGTCATTGGTAAAAGCAATCTTGGACACCCTTCCTTCCGGAATTTTATGCTTCCATTCAATGGCTTTGGATTCAGTATTGATCAGATAAACATATCCTCCTTTTGAACCAACTCCAATATACTTTCCATCAGGTGAAAATCTCACATCTGCCCCACGGGAAGCATAGTACCTGTACTTCATTTCCTCCTTTTCCAGATCTTCCAGGTCAATTTCAGCAATCTTCATTGGGCTCGGTTTATCCGGAGCATATACCGGCATTTTTACCTGCTTTTTTTCCATCACAATTTCCAGAACATATTTGGTATTTCTTTCCCAGTTCAGATCCACCAGAGCCTGGCCCATAGCATTCAAGGATGTTGAAACAATCTCCTCGCTGTCTTTTATTATGTTTACCTCTTTGATGAGAACAGGCTCATTCAGCTTCACAAAAAGCCCTGTCCTCGTAAATACAACCGAGTTGACTATCAGGCTGTCTTCTTGTTTATTGGCGCTTTGTCCGCATCCGGTAAATAGAACTGCAAAAAACAGGAATATCGTACTTTTGATCACCCATTGATTATTAGCCTTGATTTTAAAAATCGTTTTTTGATTCACAGCAAACACCTTCATTATTTTTTTAATTGATGACTTTCTTTTAAGCAAATTTTTCTTTTTACATTATTGCAGTTTTGCCTCAAAACGTATTTTACGCAATTGAACGATTGAACTGCCAGGTTGAAATCAATACCATTACAAAAGCAAAGCCAATGGTTATGACCAGCCCCGGTATGATCTTTTCCAACACCCATCCTTCGACCACCAGGGTTCTCATTGGTGTTATCGCGTATGTCAATGGATTCCAGTCTGAAATAATTTTCATCCAGTTCGGCATGGCGGCTTTAGGGAAAATCGCATTACTCATAAACATCAGCGGCATGGTTAAAAAATTGAGAATGGGATGAAGTCCTTCCAGTGTTTTGAAAAATACGGCAATGGAAAGAGAGACGCCCGCCATTGCAAAACTGAAGATTCCGGCAATGATGGCGATTAACAGAAAACCAAAAACTCCTGAAGAGAAAGTCACTCCCATTACCAAAGCGATGATTCCGATAATGATCACCTGCAGCGTAATTTGCAGTGAAGTAGCTGTCATTTTACCTACCGGTATCGCCATTCTGCTGATCGGAGCAGCCAGCATTTTGTTCAAAAAACCGAAGCGCCGGTCCCAAACCAAAGAAAAACCGCAAAAGGTGCCGCTGAAAAGAGCGGTCATAATCATGATGCCCGGCGTCATAAAATCAATGTAGTTTTTAACCCCCAACATACGGGCCCCATAGGGATTATTTGTCATGCCGGACATCATATTGCCCATTAACACCAGCCAGATCAGGGGCTGAACAAGGGTCATGAGGATTCTCGATTTCTGTGATAAAAACCGTTTCATATCGCGCCAGCAAACATAATAGATATCACTTGGCAATGTCAGTTTCATCGTGCTCTCATTCTCCTTAGCATCATGTGCGAACGGTGCGGTGCGTATTTCCATTACTTTCCCTCTCATTCCCAAGCGTTTTGCCTGTAAAGGCCATATATACCTCATCAAGGGAAGGCTTTTTTAATGTTACAGAGTTTATTTTCAGGCCTTTTGAATGAATTACCCGGAAGATTTCAGGTATTGCCGTATCACCGTCCCTGACCACAGCCATACAGCCACTGTCTCGCTGTTTAACATTCTCAACAATAGAGAGGCTGCTGATAATCGGAAGGGCATCGGCAATTTTATCCTCACTGGTCTCACTAAATTGGATACAAACGACTTCTCCGCGTACCTGATTTTTTAAGCTGGCTGGCGAATCAATTACCTTAATAATGCCTTTATCAATGATGGCAATCCGGTTACAAAGGGCATCGGCTTCATCCATGTAATGTGTTGTCAGGAAAAAGGTCATGTTCATTTCTTTTCGCAGATAGTTAATGTAGTCCCAGATTTGATGACGTGTTTGTATATCCAGCCCCAGTGTGGGTTCATCAAGAAATAAGACCTTTGGACGGTGAATCAGTCCTGCTGCGATATCCAACCGTTTTCGCATACCTCCGGAATAGGTTTCTACCTGATCATCGGCACGCTCTGTAAGAGCCACAAGGTCCAAAAGTTCTTTACTTCTTTCACTCGCTTTCTTCCTTGACAGATGATAAAACCCAGCTTGCAAATATAGATTTTCTCTGCCTGTCAAAATGTCATCAATAGCCAGATCCTGGGAAATATATCCCAGACTCATACGAACTTGATCCGGTTTTTCAACCACATCAAATCCTGCGACTCTGGCCCGCCCGGAAGTAGGTGAGAGCAACGTGTTTAACATCATTATGGTCGTGGATTTGCCGGCCCCGTTAGGGCCCAGAAAACCGAAAATTTCTCCCTGTTCCACTTGAAAAGAGATCTCTTTGACAGCTGTAACGCCACCGTTGTATTTTTTCGTTAAGTTTTCTACTTCAATAATTGGCTTCAATGCACGCCATCTCCTTAAAATTTTTCCTGGACCGCTTTCAATTTTTCAGCCCACTCAGGGATATCCTCAGCAGTCTTGATATCGACAGAACCTCCCTGAAAATCGCCCTCCACATCTCCCATGCGATCTTCCATCCAGCCTTCGATTTCCAGATAAATCTCCTTTAATTGCTCCATGGTTTCCAGATCGGCACGCCATAATTCGCGACTTTCGGCTTCAAGAAGACGCCGGGCGATTTCTTCTAGTGCCCAAGGATTATTTTCTTCAAAAAATTTTCGGTTTTCTTTGTTCAAAAGAAATTTTTCGGCAATGCCGTCAAAGACCCAGTTGTCCACCTGTCTGGTAGTAGCCTGCCAGCCATACATATGGTTCGTGCGGCTGGAAATATCGCCTGCGCCCTTGTATCCGTGGCGCTTTTTGCCCTCGATCCAGGCTGGATTTAAAAGTCTGGTATGAGCGATTCTGGAAAGTTCCTCATTGAGAGTTCGGATCACAGGACGGTTCGGATCACTGGTGTCACCATAAAGCGTTTTTATTTCCTTTCCTGAGGCTGCCTTTGCCGCATTTGTAAATCCTCCGTGCCATCCATAGATATGACAGCAGTCGCACAGATCAATCTCATCAGAATCAAACTTTTCAAAGGTTACGGTCACACGGCTGCAATTATGGATCAACTCATCTGTGGCCTTACGAGCGTAAACCCCGTCACCATATGCATAACCCACATGTTGAAAATAGACTCCGGCAAGATCTTTTTCCTCTTTCCAGGCTGATGCGGCCACGGACAATTCCACACCGGTGCCATAGGTTCCAGGAGCCGCCGAAAAAATCCGCAAGGTCGCAAGGCGTCTTGCATCTTTTGCTTCATGTTCATCTGCCAGTTCCGATTCACGCTCAAGAACGTGCTTACGTATAAAATTCTGCTCCGGGTGTTCCTCTAATTCAGCCACTATTTGTACTGCCTGGTCAATCAACTCAAACGCCCGGGGCATTCCGTCACGAAGCATGGAGGAAAGGTTTACCGTGCAGTCGATACGGGGCCGGCCAAGGGCTTCAAGTGGGATAGATCTGAGTGTAACGACTCGTCCGGCCGACCAGACCGGTTTAACACCGAGAGTATATAAAATCTGCGCGATCATCTCACCGTCTGAACGGTAGGGATCCATTGCCCGCAGAGTTAAACCTATTGTTTCAGGGTATTCTCCCTGTTCTTCAATATATCGCTTAATCAAATCATCCGCCAGCTTTTTGCCCACTACCCATGCGGCTGCCGTTGGAATGCGCCAGGGGTCTATTGAATACATGTTACGGCCGGTAGGAAGTACTTCTACTTTGCCCCTTGCCAGTGCACCGGAAGCTCCTGCTTCAATGAATTCACCATTAAAACCACGCAAAAGATTCTCCATTTCATCCGTAGTTCCGCGAACCAAAGGAATGATCCGCAGTACCTTGGTCAGCACCTTTTTAAGTAAATTATTATTGCCACTAATATCCGGCAGCTCATGGTGATCGGCAAAATCAATCAAATGATCTCTTGCAAGACCTATTGCCCCATTTATCTCATCCAACGACATATCCAATATTTCCAGCAAAATATTCCGGCCCAACCGATCCAGATCATCCAGTAATTTGCCGTTGGTTACCCCGGCCGGACCAATAGCTTCAGGTGTTTGTTGCATGCCATCGTAATTAAGTCCCAAATAATCTGACAATGCATGACGTAGCGCCGGACAGTCGGGCTGTTCCAGTTTGAACACTGTGTTGAGCAATTCAGCCAGCGCTTCCCCTTCCGGTGCCTCTCCGTATATATGCAGTCCGTCACGGAACTGACTTTCCCTCAACATGGTTAGCTTTTCATGAAGATGTCCCGGATCCGGATCCGCATCAACAGACAGCAGTTTGGCTGCCCGGGCCTTTTCTTCAATCTGCGTCAAAAGGGTTGCTGCGCGCGCTTTTTCGTTCAGGCTTGCGGCTTTCTGATAATCTTCCAGAAGTTCCTCCAAATCCGCAAGATCGTCGGAAAGGCGCATGGTGGCTAAAACCGGTGGCATGTGATCTATGATAACGGCATTGCTCCTTCGCTTGGCAACTACCGCTTCCATTGGATTGGTAAGATTATAGATATATAAGTGGGGTATCTTGCCAAGGGAAATCCGTGAAAAACAAGACTCGGTCAATGCAGTGGTTTTACCAGGCAGAAGTTCCAGAACCCCATGAGTACCTACATGCACTATGACATCAGCCCTAAAATCCTCTTCCAGCCATTTATGCCATGCCAGCCATTGGTGTGGCGGGGGAACTTCAGGATCATGCAATATTTTGCAGACCTCGCCGTCACAACGTGACCCAGCGCATCCCCTTTTGGGTTGTACGCCAATGAAAACGTTGCCGGCCTTAATTCCTGAAATTACGATCTTGCCGTCATGGAGTCCGAAGGAGAGCTTCTGAACACCTGAAAGTTGCCGGGTCTCATCTGGATCACCCCAGGCGGCCACCACTTTTTCACGCGCATCCTGTGGTATTTCAGCAAACCACTCCCTGTATCTTTCAAGAGATACAAAATCTGCTGCTCCGCCTTTGGACACGATTTCATCAATGGTTGTCCAGCGAAAATCGGGAAGGGCTTTGCGTCTCATAATCTCTTCTATTAATTCCGCACCATTTTCAGGTACCCAATCAAGTTGATAACCTGCTAGCTTCATCTGCTGCATGATACGGGCCATGCTTTCCAAACTATCAAGACCGAAAGCCGTTCCCACTGTAGCTTCCACACTCTTGCAAGGGGAATTAAGGAGAACAAAAGCCACCTTTTTTTTGGCATTTGATTTGCCCCGCAGTTCGATCCACCGCATTATCCGGTCGACAAGATAAGGCACTTGCCCTGAAAACGGTGTAATCGGCTCATACTCTCCTGTACCCTCTGATCCTCCTGCCAGAATCGGCTCGATCAACCCATCGAACTCGGGCAGGGTAATACTGATAATCACCTGGGGCAGGTTCAACCCCTGGGAGTCAGACCGCCATTCCTTCTCAGTCTGTCGAGCAGCGTGGATCATTTTTAAAATCGGAACATTCAGTTCCTTCAACACATCAGTTGATGATTCATGATTTATCGCAGCTTCTTTCCTTTTTGATTTGAGAAAAAACGCACTGTAAACAAGAAGTGTTTCAACAACTGCATTATTGTCTCGTATAAAATACTGTCTTATTACATCGTCATTCTTAACTCTTCCGAACCATCCGTCACTGAAAACAGGAATTACACCTGCGCCCCTTTTTTCTATTTCATCAATAATGGCTTTGTAAGAAGCCAAATTTTCCTCCACCCAGAAAGTCCGTGGAAACAAAAGCCCGACCAAAGGCTTATGTTCCCCATACCAGGTTAGATAGCTCTCAAGGTCTGTGAAATATTGGCCTGCATTTGGATGATATATGCCTGCCCAGGGAAGTTCTTGTGGCGGTTGAGCATTGCCGACCGGAATTTTCCCGGCCAGTTCTCCCAGCCAGTAAAAAAACTGTTCAATGTTTTCTTTTCCGCCGTATAAATGATAATTAACAGCTCGTTTAATCACCTCTTCAGGCAGGTTTGCTATTGCTGCTACCTCGGGTGTAATCGGTATTACCGGTTTGTCCAGCTCGTTGATGAGTTTGGTAAAAAGCTCACCAACAAGTTTAAAGTCCGGTGGAAAGCCGAAAAATACGGCATCAGCCTCTTTCTGAGCAAAATTTAGCCACTCCAGAGATGGCATGGGCATTCCCGCCGCCGCAGGCTGGGAGTATCGCATTTCTATCTGCAAACCTTTTGAGATAGAGATCTCCGATGCCTGTTCGTAAAGTCTCCCAATAGTGCTTGGCCCGAAAATCACCCGAAAACCGGCTATTTTTATTTTCACTGACATCATTTTTCTCCTTTTGCTTTAAGACTATTCCAAGCCATTATTGATGCACCCTTCAGGCATCCGGTTCGAAAGTTTAAAATGCATATTTAACCGACAGCTCAGCCAAAAAGTTTCGTTCAGGCAGATAATCATCAATGCCGGTTTTGGTACGGTCATTATACAGGTTAAAACCATCTATTTTCAGGGTAATCATCTCTTTCCAGGCCATTCCGATTGAAGCGGTATTCCACCAGTAACCGCCAACGGTCTTGGTAACCGGCGTACGCCCCCAACTGGTGTCATCCCACTCGCCCCGGTAACGAGCTGAGTATGAGCCGAACAACCGCCAATCAGCATTGATCGGATGATTCCCCCTAAAGCCTAAAGCAGCACTGTTTCGCGGGTAGCGATCAAGTATTTCATCGGTTTTGGCATCCTTGGTTTCATTATAGTTGTAGTTAGCGAATAAGATTAGTGGAGATATCACTTTATACGAAAATTCCAGGTCAACGCCCTTGATCTCCACTTCATCAACGTTTTTAGGAAACATGATCTGCCCATTAGGATTAGCCGGATCCGTTTCCCGAACACTGGTAATAAAATTTTCAGCATCAGTATAATAGGGAGTTACACGAAAAAACAGGGCTTGATCCAGAGCGTATTGTTCCAGCGACAACTCATATGACCAAAGAGTTTCAGCCTCCAGATCAGGATTACCCTGATACACAATAAATGGTGAAATAGACCAGGGCACGGAATAAAGCTGGTTCAGGTTGGGAGCCCTGAATCCCTTTCCAACTGAAAATTTCAGGTTACCCCCATTATAATACTGCCAGCGCAAGGTGCCTTTTGGGGAAATTTCGCTGCCATAACTCTCGTAATCATCAAACCGGGCACCGAGAACAAGCTCGAAACGATCAAAAAAGATGCCATCATACTGGGCATAAACAGAATAAAGTGTATCATCTTCATCTGTGACTTCGCCTTCACGCCCCTGAACCTCCAAAAGGTCGCCGGTATCAGCATGACGAATACTCTTTTCATATTGGGTATAGATAACTTCGCTACCAATGGTCATAATATGGTCAGATGTCAGATAGCAGTTCAGTGTTAAATCCCCACGATAGCGGTCCGATTCATTATTATTTTCAGACGGGCTGTAATTAAAGCTTGGGATAGGCGGGCCAAAAGGCGGATAGGTGACATTGACGAGAGTTTCCCCGGTATAAACAGACTCATTTCTTAGCCAATCAGCCTGGCCCTTGAGTTCAAATTTATCCGACAAACGACTGTTTAGTTGAAAGTTGAAATAAGATTGTTTGAAGTCTTTATGGAGCTCAATACCGATATTTTCGCCTAAACCAAAGCCAGTGTTACCGTCCATAGTACCACCACTCATGCTAAAATTGCTTGTGTCACCAAAGGCTCCAGTCAGTTTAGTATGCACCCGATCGTGCGTGTAATCCCGGTTTGAATCATCAATTCCCTTATCATCATATAAGTAATAATTATCCACATTTTTTCGGTCATAAAACACGCCCAGGGATAAATTATCCCAAACAATGCCTGTGTCCAAACCATAATCATTGCGACCGAAGTCGCCGACCCGGCCGAAGGGCTGGACATAGGAGCTGTCCCCGCCATCCTTTGTGATAATATTAATGATGCCGCCGCCGCCCGAAGAACCATATAGGGCGGAAAAAGAACCACGAATCACTTCAATTCGTTCCACAGCACGTACAGGAATGGTGGTCAAATTCGTAAAATCATTAGAAGGCGAATTCATACGCTGACCATCCAGTAAAATAAGTGTATGCCCGGTAAACCCGTTACCACGCATAGCTACGTTTTGCGGGGTAACGAGTCCGACTCCCTGGGGCTCATTCGCATAGACACCCGGCAAATCAGCCAAAAGATCGCCCACCGTCCGGGCAGGTGTGGCTTCGATATCCTCAGAACTGATGACAGTTACCACCGCTGGTACGTTTCCCAGTTTTTTGGGTGTTTTGGTTGCCGTCACAACGATTTCATCAAGTTTATAAACATCTCTCTCGTTTTCTTCGGCTCGCGTTACATCGGCAAATAGCAAACAGCCTAATGCAATAAATAGTATAAATAATCCAAAACGTTTCACTTTTAAATTCCTCCCTTGCAACGTGATATCTTTTTGCCTTTTAGCAAACAATTTTAGAATGAGAATAAGAAGCTGTCGTGGGTCTTTGTGTTGGAATGAATTGACAAAGGAATGCTTTAGGTAGTATATTAAAACCGAAGTATTTCTCATCACGAGGAGCTTCATCCGGGAGGCAGCCTGAAAACTTTCGCCGGTGGAGGGCTGCTTCCCTTAATAATGGGTCACCTTTAGGGGTCCCTTTATGTTGATTTTCAATAAATTATCGTATATGGCCACCTCCCTTTTTTTCACAAAAAAAGGCCAAGAGATCAACGATCGGTATTTTCCTATACCGGATTAACCTTCTTGGCCTTATTCGTCTTTTTATAGACCGTCACATAAATAATTTTATTGTGTTATCGGTTGGAGATATACGATTAGTATTATTTCCTCTCTCCAGCCTTGTGAAATTTATTATGTGACAATCTATAGCTGTTTTATATAATATTCAGCAATTTTTTAATTTCAAATAACTACGTAAAAAAAATATCTTAAAAATTCATCATCTTCGGATAATGATTAAAAAATAATAATTAATCAATTCATAATATTTTGTCAACACTTTATTTAGTTTTTCAGAGTTGTACAGTGGCGTATAATCAAAACAGGGCATAAGTTTAAACAGTTTAGGCAACGCCTACCGTAAAATCGGCGTTTTAGACGCCGCCATTCTGTTTTTTAAGGAATTTGTCAGAATTTATACAAGACTGGATGAGCTTGCCCCTAAAAAGCGTAAATTAACGGGTTATGGCACCGTAAAAATCAAGCATTCGGTCAGGCAACTGGTCTACAGAGTTGATTGTGTTATGATGCACATTGCCGTAAATATCATCCAGCTTGGCGCTGTTGGCAA
>JASFBJ010000444.1 GCA_030149585.1 Desulfobacterales bacterium
TATATCAATTGCTATGTAGCTTAACAACTGGTTCGAATTATGGGGTCCATTATAACCTGACTTACGATAAGAGAAAGAATGAAAAACAATAGCCACTTAAAAGCTTAAGGGAAACCAAATAAGAGTCAAGAGTAGACTTGCCCCATGTTTAAAGATTAACGATTGACGTTATTAGCGCAATGCGTTATCATAATATCATGATAAAATCTTTCCGGAACAAAGAAACGGAAAAAATATTCAACAGGCGGTTTTCAGGTAAATTATCTCAAAATATTCAGCGTGTTGCGCGTAAGAAGCTGGTGATTCTTGATGCTGCACCAAGATTAAATGATCTGCGAATTCCGCAGGGTAATCAATTTGAGGCTTTGAAAGGTGATCGTAAAGGCCAACTCAGCATACGAATTAACGACCAATGGCGGATATGTTTCAAATGGAGCGACAGTGATGCGTATGATGTTGAAATCACAGATTATCATTAGGAGAATCATATGAAAAAGAAAAAACTTCCTCCTATCCATCCAGGCGAAATTCTTATGGATGAATTCTTAGAGCCCATGGGGATCAGCCAATACCGGCTGGCCAAGAATATAAGTGTACCCCCAAGGCGCATAAACGAAATTGTGCATGGGAAAAGATCCATTACTGCAGATACTGCACTTCGTTTGGGACGGTTTTTCGGCATGTCACCTCAGTTTTGGCTAAATCTCCAGACGCGTCATGATCTTGACGTGACTGAGGATTTGCTTGAGGACCGGCTTGATAGTGAGGTACACGCTCTTCAAGTCCAAGCAGGATAATATATATATGTAAAGGGGGCAAATTTACGATTGACTCATGCATTATCAAAAAAATCGAGCTCCGCTTTATATATTTTTTGCCGGTTTTGTAGAAGACCAGGGAGACTATTCCAGAATTTTCTAACAGGTCTTTTCTCAATCATTTTCCAGCAATATTATGTGATTAGTAGAGTATTATGAGTGAAAAAAAGAAAAGAGTTACCTCAGGAGTCAGTCATCTGGACACACTTCTTGGTGGTGGAATAATTATCGGGGATAATGTTATATGGTATGATGATGCAGGCAGTCTTGCTTCATTATTCTGTATAAATCTTATCAAAGCATCTCAAAATCAAAAAAAATTTTTAATTTATATTTGTTTTGACCACAGCCCCAAAAAGCTTCTTGAAAAACTCGGCCCTCTATCTCAGAATAAATTCCTTACTATCCTGGACTGCTTTACTAACGGTAAAGGGGAAGGTGCGGAAATATTTGAAAAATTTTATACCGAAAAAAAGCCTGCTGGTTTGTGCCAGATTATTAAGGTTGAAGAACCCCATAATATAGATCATGTAACAGGAACTTTTTACGGACTTCATAAAACCATGAAAGGTGATGTCCGATTTATTTTTGACAGTCTTACCGGAATGCAGGGATTATGGGGTGAAGAAGATCAAATACTTAAATTTTATTCCCACGCCTGCCCCAGGCTTTATGAACTAAATACTATAGCATACTGGATTGTTGAAAAAGAAGTTCATTCCCAGCACTTTAAAGCACATCTAAATAAAATTACACAGGTTGCAATTGATTTATCCCTGAAAAGAGGTAAAACATCTCTAACCGTCTTAAAAGCAGACAAACGTGACCTTGACTTGCTCAACAAGCCATCTGATTACTGGAATAAAGGTATTGATATTTTCTTTGACTCTGAAAAGAAAACAACAAACCGCCTGAACATTGGAAGCCGTTTAAAAGAATTTCGTACCAAAAGAGGTCTTTCTCAAACTGATCTTGCAAAACAGGTTGGAGTTACTCCCAGTACAATATCACAGGTTGAAAATAACCAGATATATCCATCGCTGCCTGCCCTTATCAAAATGTCTGAAATTTTATCCGTTGATATTAATTCATTTTTTCATGGAATAATGAATGGTGCCAGGCAGGTTGTTTTTTCAAAAGAAGATGCTGTAAATGCAAATTTACCCGCTCTGCCAAAAGGATTAATTACCGCCAGACTCTTAACAAAAACAGGTTTTGAGTCAAAGTCGGAACCCTATCTTATTGAAATACCCACTGGAACCAAGGTAAATTCTCATTTTTTCATCCATAAAGGAGAGGAAGTCGGGTATTTATTATCCGGTCAATTAATAATTAAAATTGAAAGTCATACCTATACGGCAAATCAGGGGGATCTTATCTATTTAAAATCAGAAATTCCTTCACAATGGGAAAATGCTGGTTCGGAAACAGCAACTATTCTCTGGATGATCCTTAACTAAGGAACGAGGACAAAATAACTTCCTCAACTATGCATCACAGCTTCAGGCCAT
>JASFBJ010000181.1 GCA_030149585.1 Desulfobacterales bacterium
GACAGGTTGGGTTCAATAATCGTATCAAACAACCGTTTGGTTGTTTTACCGTTTGGTTGTTTTACCGTTTGTTGTTTGAAATTTATTATTTTTTATAACTAAAGTCGTCAGTATAAATCAAATTATGAACTCTGCCCAAGTTTTAGAAGAAAAACTGAATAATTCCCGCTACCAGTCAATTTTAAAGGCTGCTGCTAAAATATTCAGGGAAAAGGAATTCCATCACGCCAATATTTCTGACATAGCTAAAAAGGTAGGTCTTCAAAAAGGCAGTCTTTATTATCATATCAAAAGCAAGGAAGAGCTGCTGTTTCAGATATCTACTTTTGCAGTAACGCAGTGTATAGCAAATATTGATGCGATAATAAGCGAAAATAAAAGGGCCGACATCTTAATAAAAAAAGCCATAATTGCCCATATGGCCCCTGATGAAAGTCTGGTGGACCGCTATTATGTGGGGCTTCATGAATATCATAATCTCTCTTCGGATAAGGTCATAGAAATCCGAAAATATTTTTTGGAGTACAGGCTAAAGTGGATAAGCATTATTGAAAAGGGCAAACTGGAGGGGATTTTCAAGCAAAAAATGAATAGCGGGATTATTCTGTCATCTATATATGGAATGTGCAACTGGTCATTCAGGTGGTATCGCTCTGACCGGGAATTTAATCGCAGGCAGATCGCAGCCATGTTTGCCGATATTATTTTGGAAGGCATCCTGGAATAGCAATAACCGGCAATTTAAATTTTTAAAGAAAGCAAAAAATGGCCAGGTTAAGGCTTAAAGCATTATTAGATTTTAACTATCTATTTTTCAAAAAGGCATCATTTTGGAGGCTGAATTATGTTGGTTGAATATAAAAAAGAGGGAAAAATTGCAATTTTCACTTTGAACCGTCCGGAAGTTTTTAATGCACAGAGCATTCAGATGCTAAAAGAATTAAATGCAGCTCTGGCTGATTTCAGGGATGATCCTGATCTTTGGGTAGGGATAGTTACCGGGGCCGGAGATAAGGCTTTTTGCGCTGGAGCGGATATCAAGGAAACCCTCCAGTTTATGAAACAAAACCGCGGCAAATACTGGGCTTCTCCAAGAACTATGATGCGCGGCATGGATATCTGGAAACCATTGATCGCAGCTATCAATGGCATGGCTCTGGGCGGTGGTCTGGAAATAGTTTTGGCCTGTGATATAAGAATAGCTGCTGAAACAGCAATTCTGGGGGTTCCGGAAGTTAAGCTCGGCATCCTACCCGGCGGCGGCGGCACTCAGCGCCTTGTCAGAACCTTACCCTGGTGCAAGGCTGCTGAGCTTTTATTTACAGGTGATCCCATTAAAGCTGCTGATGCTTTGAGTCTTGGATTGATCAATGAAGTTGTACCGCCTGAAAAAGTAATGGAAACAGCCGGAAAATGGGCTGAGCGTCTTTGCAAGGTTAGCCCTTTAGCCTTGCAGGCTATAAAGGAAGCTATGACCAGGGGCAGTAATCAGTCTCTGGATGATGGCTTGCGGCTCGAAATGGCTCTGGAAGATTTTCTTTTGGGTAGTGATGATTTTGTTGAAGGTACAATGGCTTTTGCTGAAAAGCGAAAACCCGAATTTAAGGGTAGATAATAAAAGTCAAACTGGAGGTAATTTATTATGGAAATAAAAAAAGTAGGTATCGTCGGCTGTGGTTCTATGGGAGCTGGTATTGTTCAAACCTGCGCACAGCATAATGTTCAGGTTGTGGTAACCGATACAACCCAAAAAGCATTGGATGCTGGAATAGCCGGTATTGATGCCTTGATGAGCAAAAAAGTAAAAAAACAGAAAATTACCCAGGATGAAAAAGATGGGGTAATGGGCCGCATTAAGGGCTCTACTGATTTTGAGGCCTATGCGGATTGTGACCTGGTGATTGAGGCGGTTTTTGAAAATATTGAATTAAAAAAAGAAATTTTTACTAAACTGGATGGAATTTGTCCGCCAGATACCATTCTGGCAACCAACACTTCGGTTCTTTCCGTAATTGAGATAGCCGCTCAAACCAAAAGGCTTGATAAAGTACTTGGGATGCATTTTTTCTTGCCGGTGCCTGTTATGAAATTATTGGAACTGGTAAAAACACTGGCAACGTCTGATAAAACGCTTGAGACAGCGAAAACATTTGGACAGGCAATCGGCAAGAAAATGATTGTGGCTCCGGATATTCCGGGATTTATTGTTAACCGGCTTTTTGCTCCTTTTCAGATCGGAGCAATCCGAATGCTTGAGCAAGGTATTGCCAGTGCCGAAGATATTGATAAGGGTACAACCCTTGGCCTTGGCCAGCCAATAGGCATGCTGGCTTTATCAGATCTCCAGGGTCTGGATACGCTTTTGGACGTGGTTCAGTCCTTTTATGATGCCACAGGAGATCCTAACCTCAGGCCACCGGTTTTGTTGGAAAAAATGGTTGCAGCAGGCTGGCTGGGACGTAAAACCGGCAAGGGATTTTATACTTATTAATAATTATATTTTGATCTGAAAAATTATTTTCGGAGGTGTATAAATGTATGATGTGGGGGTTGTTAAATATAAAAAGCCATTGGAATCTTTGCAAAAGGCAATAGAATTAGCCGGAGGTTTTGGTAAAATCGGAGCAGATACCAAAATTATTCTAAAACCAAACCTGGTGGTCTGGCACGAAGGCGTTAATTTTCCAAAATATGCGGTTTTAACTACTTCGCGTATGATAGAAGATACCATTAAATTGCTGATTGATTGCGGAGCCAAAGATATCAGTATTGTGGAGGGCAGTGTTGACCTGGGAAAAAAAACAAAAGACTCCATAATTGCTCTGGCTGCAAAGGGACTTGGCTATGATGTTCTTAAAAAGCGTTATGGAATAAAAGTGATTGACGCTCTTCAGAGCTCTTTTCAAAAAGTTAAAATAGATGATGTCAAGCTTTCGGTCAGCACTGATATTATGGAAGCTGATTGTGTTATCAATATGCCGGTTCTTAAAACACACTCCCAGGCCATGGTCTCTTTGGGTATTAAAAATCTTAAAGGTGTAATTAACATTGCCTCCCGGAAAATATGCCATAATAAAGATCAAAATATTAACCTTAACTATCATCTGACCAAACTTATGGAAATGATTCCCATATCATTTTCAATCATAGACGGCATCTATACCAATGACAGAGGCCCTAGCTATAATGGCCGGGCCCGGCGCTCTAATATAATTATTGCATCAAAGGATATGCTGGCGGGTGATTTAGTGGGGGCAACGGTTTTAGGTATTGATCCAGCCACAATTCCATATTTAAGTGATGCAGCAACCCAAAATAACAGACCGGTTGATTTAAGTGATATCACTGTTAAGGGAGATGTTGATATTAAAAATGAGCTTAAACCTCATATCTGGGAATACGAACAGGAAGACGGGGTAGATATGCCCGATTGGATGATTCGTTCAGGGATAAAGGGAATCAGCATGCCCAAGCAGGATCTTACTATTTGCACCTACTGCGCTTTTCTCTTTAATAAGCTTGTGATGGGCCTATTAATGGCTAAAAATAAAAAGCAGGGATATGATGATATTGAGATTCTGGACGGCAAGATTCAGACACCGACAGCCGGTCATAAACATACTATCCTGTTTGGTCAGTGTCAGGTTAAACTTAATAAAGATAACCCACTCATTAACCATTGTGTAAAAGTACCTGGTTGCCCGGCTAATGAAGAGGATTTATATAAGGCCTTTGCAGAAGTCGGCATTGAACTGCCGGATGATTTTTCTGAGTGGGTAGAAAAAAGTCCGGAACTGGTTCACGGCCAAAAATATAAAAATAAACCGGAATTTGATCCATCCTTTTATACTATAAACCAGCCTTAAAAAAGGCTTAATAATAAGGAGGAAATACTTATGGCAGGAATAACTTCATATGGAGCTTATATTCCGTTGATCCGGCTGGCCAGAG
The DNA here is from genome assembly GCA_030149585.1 of Desulfobacterales bacterium. Taxonomy (GTDB): domain Bacteria; phylum Desulfobacterota; class Desulfobacteria; order Desulfobacterales; family JASFBJ01; genus JASFBJ01. Next base: position 3,952 of record JASFBJ010000181.1, read on the forward strand.
CAGAAATCGCCAAGGCCTGGGGCGGATGGGGATTGCCTGGAGAAAAGGCTGTCGCAAATTATGATGAAGATGCTGTCACCATGGCTGTAGCAGCTGCCATTGACTGCACAAAGGGCTTTGATCTAAATCAAATTGACGGTATCTATTTTGCCTCAACATCAGCGCCCTATATTGAAAAACAGTGCTCTGCCCTGATTGCCCAGGTTTTAAATCTGGATAATCGTGTGTCAACAATGGATTTTGGCGGATCATTACGAAGCGGCACCAATGCTCTTAGAGCAGCTCTGGACGCAGTAAACAGTGGATCAGCCAATAATATTCTGGTATGTGCGGCTGATGTTCGCCCAGCTTACCCCAAAGGTGATAAAGAGTTTTCTTTTGGTGATGGCGCGGCAGCTATTATGGTCGGCAAGGATAATATCATTGCTGAGATTGAGGGCGTTTTTACCCAATATAATGAACTCATGGATATCTGGCGTTCTGACAAGGAACGCTATGTTAATTCCTGGGAGTCTACGTTTATTTATTCCAAGGGATATGCCCCGGTTATAGCTAAAACAGTTGCCGGGGCCCTTGAAAAATATAATTTAAAACCAGAGGAGTTCAAAGCTGTTGCGTTTAATTCACCTAACTCTCGGCAACTTGGATCAGCTGTCAGGATGGCAGGGTTTGATGCTAAAACCCAGGTCAATGATATTTTAAATCCATCTGTTGGTGACACCGGCTCTGCCATGGCCATGATGGCTCTTGTCGCTGAACTGGAGGAGGCCGGGGCTGGAGATCGGCTTTTAATGGCCAATTACGGTGATGGCTGTGATGTCCTGATTATTAAAGGCACTGACAAACTGGCTGATATTACAGATAGACGGGGTATTAAAAAGCATCTGGCTTCAAAGCAGATGATTTCAAATTATAATCGCTACCTGTTGTGGCGAGGCGAAGTAAATACCGAACCTCCCCGGCGTGTTCCTCTGGAAAGACCCTCGCCGGCTGCTCTATTGCGCGATAATAAAGGCGGCCTTGGCTTTTTTGGAGTTAAATGCACAAGCTGCAAAACCGTTCAATACCCAGCCCAGCGAATATGCATGAAATGCAGGTCCAAGGATCTTTTTGAAGATTATTGTTTTGCCGATAAACTTGGAAAAGTTGCAGCTTTCAGCCATGATTCCCTTGGCGTCAGCCTTGATCCACCGATTACCGGCGCGACTATTGACTTTGAAGGTGGCGGAAGAATTAAACTGGACATGACTGATCGTGATCCAAAGGCAGTATCTGTAGGCATGAGTGTTGAAATGACTTTTAGAAAGCTGCGATATGTAAATGGCGTCTATGACTACTGGTGGAAATGCCGCCCGCAAAGATCATGAAAAAAATCTAAAAGGAGAAATATTATGGGAAGCATTAAAGATAGAGTTGCCATCATCGGCATGGGATGCACCAATTTTGGTAATAGCTGGGATAAAAGCCCCAATGATCTAATAGTGGAAGCTGCTTATGAGGCTTTTGAAGATGCCGGCATGAATGTGAATGATATGGAAGCTGCATGGTTTTCATCTTTTTTCTGCCCCCCGGGTTTAACAGGTCAACCTTTGGCAAAGGCGCTTAAATTACCCTATATTCCTGTAACCAGGGTTGAAAATGCATGCGCTTCCGGCACTGATGCCTTGCGAAATGCATCTTATGCGGTTGCGGCCGGCATTTACGATGTAGCGCTTGTGCTGGGCGTGGAAAAATTAAAAGATAATGGTTTAATGGGACTTCCTGATGCTGAAATGTGGCTGAATATGTGGGGTTCACATGATAACACTTACCGCTGCACAACAGCAAGCGGCCCGGCTCAGTATGCTCAAATGGCAACAAGCTATTTTGCCAAACACAATATCGATCCCCGGGAAGGAAAAGAAATCCTGGCTAGAATAGAGGTAAATAACCATCGAAATGGGGCTCTGACCCCCAAAGCCCAGTTTCGGCGGGAAGTTACTTTAGATACAGTCATGAAAGCCCCGATTATTGCAGCTCCTTTAGGGCTTTATGATTGCTGTGGAATTAGTGATGGAGCAGCAGCAGCTATAATAGTGCCGGCTGAAAAGGCCAAAAATTACCGCAACGATCCAATTTATATAAAGGCCATGCAGATTGCAGTAGGACCTTGTAACGGGATAATGAATCCGGAATACGATTATGCCCATGTAGAGGAAACTGTAAAGGCTGCCAAAGCCGCTTATGCTGAAGCGGGCATTACCAATCCGCGCGAACAGGTCAGCCTGGCCAATGTTCATGATTGTTTTTCCATAACCCAGCTGGTTACCATGGAAGATCTTTTGTTCAGTGAAAGAGGCAAGGCAGGCGATGATGTCAAATCCGGCTTTTTTTCCCTTGAGGGAGGACTTCCAGTAAACACAGATGGTGGCTTAAAATGTTTTGGGCATCCAATCGGAGCATCAGGAATCAGGATGATGTATGAAATGTATACCCAGTTACAGGGCAAGGCTGGCAAGCGTCAGATAAAAGATCCCAAAATAGGAGTAACCCATAATTTAGGTGGTATTCCTGGATCAGCATCAGTCAGTGTTGGAATTGTAAGCAAGGATTTGGGCTAAATAAGCCCTGCTTAATGAAAGGAGCAACTATATAATGCAAGCGTCAAAAAGATCTTTGGCAAGCATGATTCTTGAAAAAAAGGATAATCTGGCTCTAATCACTTTAAATACACCTGAAAAACTAAATGCCATGAGTCCGCAGCAGATATTGGATCTGATCGAAGTTTTCAGCGAACTGGGCAACGATGAACAGATCCGGGCGGTAGTAATCACCGGCGCAGGCAGAGCTTTTCTGGCTGGTGGTGATGTTGAAAAAGATATTAAGCCCCTTGTGGACATGACTCCTTCCGGTTTTAACGCCTATATGAAGCAGGCTGATGTTTTTTACCGGGCTTTAGCTGATATGGAAAAGCCTGTAATCGCAGCCATAAACGGGCATGCCGTTGGAGCAGGTCTTGATCTTGCCATGTCCTGCGATATCAGAATTGCTTCCGAAGATGCTAAACTTGGCCAATTTTTTGTCAGAATGGGTTTGGTGCCTGAAGCCGGCGCTTATATGATGCCGCGTTTGATCGGTCTGGGGCGTGCCAAGCTTTTATCTTTTACCGGTGATCTGATAGATGGCAAAGAGGCAGAGAGAATCGGTCTTGTTGAAATGGTGGTACCGGCCGATGAGTTGATGCCGACCGCCATGAAGTTGGCCAAAAAATTTGCAAAGGGTCCTAAATGCATTGGCTGGATAAAAAAGCAGCTCAATGAATCCATGAAAACAGATTGTGAAACACCTCTG
>JASFBJ010000182.1 GCA_030149585.1 Desulfobacterales bacterium
TTACTGGCTGTTTGAGGCAAAAAAAAGATATGGATTTCGAATACTGAATTATATGTGACACCACAACATAATGACCCTAACTCCTTTCTAAAGCATATCAACCAGCCTGTGCAATTGAAATATTAACCAATAAATATATCGTTGAAAATTTGGAAAGTGCTGGATTTAATGGTACTAAATAAATCACTGTTTAAACGCTTTTTCTTAATTGATTTGTGAATAAATTTTTCTGATTCTAATGGAAAATCAACTCTTTTTGATCTTGATTTGCAATAAAATATAAAAATTCGCTTGATATATGCGAATGTTTGAAAAAAGATTTATGTGATTAAATGGTGGACTATTGTCTGAACTGTGATTTATGTGATTAAATGACAGACTATGATTAGAAAACCAAAGTTAATTTGTCACCGAATTTTATTTATTTTTCTATTGACATTGAATAATATAATATATTAAGTAAGTTTCATGTGTATTGCGTTGCACGCTATGCGTTTAATAATTGGCAGTCAGGATTAAGGAATGTTATCTGGATCGAATCTGTGAAATCAGGTAAGTCTTTTAAATAAGGAGCTCAGTGAAATGACTGAAATACGAAAAAAAGCACTTCAGATAATTAAAAGCACTAAGGTGGATTTTGAAAATCCCCATCCTGATATTTTTATAGCTAAAACATTGATTGCCAATGCTTCCTGGATAAACACCACTGAAGGTACTGTTCTGATTGACACTTTGTTAACACCTGATGCCGCACAAATAATGCAAAAAAAGATTACCGAAACCAGTGGAGTCATTAAATATATCATTTATACTCATCACCATAATGATCATCTTGGTGGAGCAAGTGTATTTGAAAATGACAAACCTGAAATCATTGCTCATAGATATTTGCCGGACCAGGTTGAAAAATATCAGATTTTAAAGAGGCACAGGGCGCGCATCGCATCCATTCAATTCAATATTCCTTTTGATCCTGAGCGTTCAATAAATTATGTCAAACCCACCAAAACTTATGATAAGGAGATGGCATTTTCACTGGGTGATAAAACCTTTGAGCTGTATCACGCACTTGGTGAAACGCAAGATGCAACCTGGATATACATACCTGAATTAGAAACCGCCTTTGTTGGGGATCTCATAATCGCTGGTTTTCCAAATATCGGTAATCCATTTAAGCCAACCAGATTTGCCTTGCCCTGGGCAAAGGCACTTGAAAAAATCAGAGCGAAAAAACCGAAAATGCTGATCGCCCATGGAGGTCGGGCCGTGTATATGAATGAAGAGGTTGATGACCTTTTAAAGGTTACGATTGAAGCAATTCATTCAGTTCATGATCAGGTTGTTGATTATATTAATCAGGATATACCGATTGATGAGATGATTCATCTTGTTAAATTACCGGAGCATCTTAAAAATAATCAATATTTAAGCTTTATATATTCCAGGATTGAATTTGCAGTTTATAATATATACCGCTGGTATCATGGTTATTTTGACCATAATCCAGCCAATCTGCTGCCCCGGCCACAATCTGAAGTAAATACCGAGATCTTCAATCTCATTGGAGATTCAGCCAGGATAATTAAAAGGTCGGAAAAATTACTTGATGACGGCAAAGCTCAACTGGCGATTCAGGTTCTTGATATATTATTGAAATATGACCCGGATAATATTAGGGCTCGTAAACTTCATCTAAAAATATTAACAAAGCTTGGTGATGATGATTTCTGTCTGATGTCTGCCAATACCTGGGTTTATTTTATGGAGCAGGATAGAAAGTTCCTGGAAGCCGGAGTTTGATGCTTTTGCAAGAAGTTTAACCCATGGCTAAATAAAAATTTTCATATATATTGATTTTATCGCGGAAACTTATCTCATAATATTATGCAACGATATCTTCTAAAACGTATATTCATCGGCTTTTTGACAATGCTGGTTGTAATAACAATAGTATTTTTTCTTACAAGGGTTGCAGGCCCTGCTGATCCAACAGCTATTTTACTGCCTCCTGACGCGACACCCGAGGATCAGGAAAGGCTAAGAGCAAAATTCGGGTTGGACAAGCCGGTTATGGAGCAGTATTTTTTATATATGAAAAATGCTCTTCAAGGAGATTTCGGCGAGTCTTTCAGATTTGGAGAGCCGGCTCTTGAGCTTGTGCTGGAGCGTTTGCCTGCCACTATTCAGCTTGCGGGACTTGCGCTATTTCTGGGATTAAGCTGCGGTTTATTTATCGGTATTCTTTCGGCTGTTTATAGAGATACTGTTTTAGACCGGATTGGCAGGGTTTTAGCTCTGATTGGAATGGCTGTCCCACAATTTGCGCTGGCTCTTTTTCTGGCATTGATTTTTGGAGTAATGCTGGAATGGCTGCCTATATCAGGCAGGGGCGGAATAAGTCATCTTATCTTGCCGGTTATTTCCATGAGTATGGTCGGACTGGCAGCTTATACACGGCTGAGTCGATCTTCCATGATAGAAGTTCTTAACAGCGATTATATTATCATGGCTCGTATTAAAGGAGTCCCCTACTACAGGGTTGTGCTTGTTCATGCCCTGAAAAACAGCTGTATTCCGGTAATAACTTTTATTGGTATGACTTTTCCAGCTCTGATTACAGGAAATGTTGTGATTGAGACCATTTTTTCATGGCCAGGGGTTGGTAATCTGGTAATGACCTCAATTTTTGCCAGAGATTATCCTGTAGTACAGGTAATTGTTCTGCTGCTCTCTTTTATGGTTATCAGTATTAATTTATTAGTTGATATTACCTATGCCTATCTTGATCCTCGTATAAGGTTTGAATAGTCTTTATGCTTTTTAAAAAAAATAATAAAAAACAGAGAAAAGTTAATAACCGAATACCTTTTGTGGGGATTTCATTTGTCGGGGGATTTCTTTTTCTCGTTGTTTTTGGTAACTGGATAGCTCCATATGATTATGAGTACTGGGATATGGCAAGCATGATGTTGCCCCCTGCCTGGCTGGACGGCGGTTCTATGGCGCATGTGCTGGGAACTGATGCCCTGGGCCGTGATGTATTTAGCCGATTGATTCACGGATCAAGGTTTTCGCTTTTAATCGCAGTTGCCTGTATTGCCTGTTATGGAACCATTGGAGTTATTATGGGCCTGCTTTCCGGATTTATGGGGGGCATTACAGACATGGTTATTATGCGTCTTTGTGATCTTTGGATGTCGATGCCTGCAATTATTCTGGCCATAATTCTGGTCAGTCTTATGGGGCCGAGCGCTCTGACTGTGATTATCGTAGTGGGCATTGCCGGCTGGCCCGGTTATGCCAGGATTGTTCGCGGCGAATGCCTGAGTATTAAGCAAAATGATTTTATCAGGCTTGCCAGAGTAGCGGGCTGCAGCAATTTTCGTATTATGTTTTCGCATGTTTTCCCTAATATCGCCAATACTCTTATTGTCCTTGTGACCCTTAATATCGGCCAAATGATTATTCTGACAGCTACTCTAAGTTTTCTGGGATTGGGAACTCAGCCTCCGTCTCCTGACTGGGGACTTATGATGAATGAAGGCCGTCAATACATCAATTCAGCGTGGTGGCTTGTTGTGTTTCCAGGAGTTGCCATTTTGATGGCAGTGCTGGGATTTAATATTGTAGGTGACTGGCTAAGAGAAATTTTGGATCCAAAACAGAAACTGCGTTAACCGGAAAAATAATGACTGAAAATATTAATAAAGATCTATTGCTTAAGATACAGGGATTGAAAACCCATTTTTTTACAAAAAGGGGTGTTGTTAAAGCAGTAGATGGTATAGATTTTTCCATAAGAAAAGGTGAAATAGTAGGTCTAGTTGGTGAATCCGGCAGTGGTAAAAGCATTACCAGCCTTTCAATCATGCGACTTGTTCCAAAGCCGGCAGGAGAAATAGTTGAGGGAAAAATACTGCTTGATAATGAGAATCTGCTGGAAAAAAGCGCTGAAGAGATGAGACAGATTCGCGGAAATAGAATTTCCATGATTTTGCAGGATCCAATGGTATCCTTAAATCAGATTCTCAGGGTGGAATATCAGATTGGTGAGGTATTTAGATTTCATAAAAAAACCAACGGGTCCTTGCGCGAGAAGTGTATCAATGTGTTAAAAAATGTCAAGGTTCCTTCACCTGAGCTGCGCATAAGAGATTATCCTTTTCAGTTCAGTGGCGGCATGTGTCAGCGGGTTGTGATTGGTATGGGTATCGCAAACAGCCCGGAACTTTTGATTGCCGACGAACCCACAACCGCCCTGGATGTTACAATTCAATCACAGATATTGCAGCTTATGAAAAGGGTGCAGCAGGAAACAGGAGCTGCAATTCTTATGATAACTCACGATCTGGCTACAGTGGCTCAAATCTGCTCCAGAGTTATGGTGATGTATGCCGGCAGAATTGTTGAAAAGGCACCTGTTCATACATTTTATAAAACACCGGCACACCCCTATTCCACTGGATTGATTAAATCTGTTCCAGTTCTTGGCAAAAAAATCGGGCGGTTATTTTCCATTGAAGGACAACCACCTTCGTTGTTGAATCCTCCGGCAGGATGTTGTTTTGCTTCTCGCTGTAATATGGCAAAAGAGATATGTCATAGCGAATATCCGCCTGAAATAACATTGGATGAAAATGCCAATCACCGCGTATCCTGCTGGTTGCATGCGTAATAACAGAGGGGAAAATGAATAATCAGGGCGGAATTCAAGTTAAAAATCTGACAAAACACTTTCCAATAACATCAGGTGTTATCTTCAGCAGGACAATCGGTGTTGTTAAAGCAGTAGAGAGGTTAAGTTTTTCCATTGAAAGAGGAAAAACCTTTGGACTGGTTGGTGAATCAGGCTGCGGTAAATCCACTACTGTAAATATGATTCTGGGTTTGGAAAAACCAACTTCCGGAGATATTTATATCGACGGTGAGAATATCATCGGACTGAAAAGAAAAAAAATATTTGATTTACGCCGAAAGATTCAGGCTGTTTTTCAAGATCCTTTTCGTTCTCTTAATCCCAGAAAAAAAGTAAAACAGATTATCAGCGAACCTCTTCTTGTACATAAGATCGGGACAAAAAAACAAAGGCATGAGCGGGTCCTTGAACTAATGGATCTGGTGGGCCTTAAACCTGATGCAGCGGATCATTATCCACATGAATTCAGTGGTGGGCAGCGGCAAAGGATTGCCATTGCCAGAGCTCTTTCACTTAATCCTGAGATGATAATTCTGGATGAACCTGTGTCAGCGCTTGATGTATCAATCCAGGCCCAGATTATTAATCTGCTGGTTGATATTCAGCAGAAACTTAAGGTAACGTATATTGTAATCTCACATGATCTGGCCGTTGTAGAACATATCAGCGACAAAATAGGAGTCATGTATTTAGGGCAGCTTGTTGAACTCGCATCTGTCAAAGATCTGTATAATAATCCACTTCATCCATATACACAGGCATTGCTTGCTTCCGTGCCAATAGCTGATCCTGAAAATATCAGAGAATCAGTACTTGAAGGTGAAATTCCAAGTCCGCTTAACCCACCTTCCGGCTGCTATTTTCATCCAAGGTGCAATAAAATGCAACCGGAATGTAAAAAGGGAAAGAAAGTTCTTCATGAGAGTTCCCCTGGTCATTTTACTTCCTGTCCGCTTTTTGCATAAGGGCCCCGGAAATAAATAAATCTACACCTTGCTTGTCTGTTGGTTCCTCTACTGCGTTACATCCACCGGCACGTGTCTCGATATGCGCCGCTGGATGTGCCTTGTAGACAAACCAACATCCAGCGCAATTTTGTGGATTTATTTCTTTCCGTGACCCTAAGAAACGCAAAATCTTAAAATTTATTTTTAAAAAGGAGGAAAATATGAACTTTTCATCCATAGCTTTGAAAATCAAATCACATATTCTAATTATGCTCTTTTCTTTTTTTATTATTTCAACTGTCTGTGCCGGTCCCCTGCCTTTTGCCATACCGGAAGATGTGGGCCTTTCATCCAAACGTCTAAACCGGATTGATACTGTATTGAACGCTGATACCAGTAGTGGAAAACTCGTCGGAGTTGTTGTTGTTGTCGCACGAAAAGGCAAAATTGCCTATTTCAGAAGTTTTGGCATGCGAAATAAGGCAATTTCAGAGCCACTTAAAACAGATGCAATATTTCGTATCTATTCAATGACAAAACCTTTTATAAGCGTTGCCACGATGATTTTGCATGAAGAAGGTAAATTATTTCTTTCTGATCAGATTTCTAAATATTTGCCTGAATACACTAATATGAAGCTTGGAATAGTGGAGGTTGATAAAATAACGGATGATGAAATTCTCAAAACAGTTGTATCATATGACTCTATAACTATTCAGGATCTTCTTCGTCATACTTCCGGTATGACTTATGGTGTGTTTGGCTGGTCTTTGATCAAAACTGAATATTTGAAAGCAGGTATTAACCGCTCTGATCAAACCCTTGAAGAGATGAGTAAAAAACTTGCGAAAATTCCTTTGGTAAACGAGCCTGGTACCTTCTGGGAATACAGCAGATCAACTGATGTACTTGGAAGGTTGGTCGAGGTTATATCTGGAATGCCGCTTGATAAATATCTGGACCAAAAAATTTTCAAACCTCTGAAAATGGCAGATACTGGTTTTTATGTTAAAAAAAAGAATTTGAACCGGGTTGCTGAATCATCAGTGAATCAACCAGTTTTAATAAATATTACCAAACCTCCGAAAATGCTAAACGGCGGCAGCGGCGGCGTTTCAACCGCCATTGACTATCTCAGGTTTTGCCAAATGCTTCAAAATGGTGGCAGGCTGGAGGGAATAAGGATTTTGAGTCCAAAGACCATCGAATACATGACAAGCGATCACCTGGGGTTGCTTGGGAATCGAAAAGACCGGCGCTTTCTGCCGGGAGCTGGTTATGGTTTTGGCCTTGGCTTTGCTGTGCGAACCAAAACCGGCGAGTCCACGTGGCCTGGAACCATTGGCGATTACTGGTGGGGTGGCTGGGCAGGCACCTATTTCTGGGTTGACCCAAAAGAAGAACTTATTGTTGTTTATATGATGCAGGACCCTTCCAACCGGATGCACTACAGAAGGCTGATCAGAAATCTTATTTATCAGGCGGTCATCGAATAATGTGGAAATATCAGGTCAGGCCATAAATAAAGCATATCAACCAGCCTGTGCAAAAAATATAAAAACTCGGGCATCCTTCATTAATGTCCAACGATAATTTACACTTTTGACGGTTCTCGCTTTC
>JASFBJ010000183.1 GCA_030149585.1 Desulfobacterales bacterium
TTACCAGGGAGAACGTATTGAACGCCCAACAATCGATATTAATAGTTGATGACGACATAAATGTGCTAGAGGTTATGGAAGCACGGCTGTTATCTGCCGGTTTTATTATTCATAAAGCCGCAAGCGGAAGATCAGCTCTTAAGATATTTAAAAGTCGCAAAATTAATTTAATGGTTTCCGATATTCAGATGCCCGGCATGGGAGGAATTGAACTATTTCAAGAGATCCGTTTATTACAACCTGATTTGCCGGTTATTTTTTTAACAGCTTATGGAACCATTTCCGGTGCGGTAAGTGCGGTAAAGGCAGGAGCTGTAGATTATCTGGCTAAGCCGTTTGACGGGAAAGATCTGGTTAAGATTATCAACAAAAACCTGCCAAGTCAGATAGCTGTTAGTATGACAGGGGATACTTCTAATTTAATGCAGGACATTGATAATGTTAAAAGTTCTGAAATGAAACAGCTTTACAGCCTGGTGAAGCGGGTTTCCAAAAGTGACGTAAATGTGCTGATATTAGGAGAAAGCGGCGTCGGCAAGGAACGGATCGCGCATTTAATTCATCAATTGGGGAAAAGGGAAAAAAAGCCTTTTGTAGTGGTTGACTGCGGTTCAACTCCGGCCGGCTTGCTGGAAAGCGAACTTTTTGGGCATGTTAAGGGGGCCTTTACAAATGCGGTCAGCGACAAAAAGGGGTTAATCCAGGCTGCTGATAAGGGAACCCTTTTTTTAGATGAGATCGGTAATATTTCAGCGGAAATGCAAACTCGCTTATTAAGATTTATTGAAGACCGTAAAATCAGAAAAATAGGCGATATTAAAGAAATTCCAGTAGATTGCAGAATTATTGCCGCAACTAATTCCGATCTGCCGGAGGCTATAAAAAAGGGGAGTTTTCGAGAGGATCTTTATTATCGGCTAAGGGTAGTTTCTTTGAATATTCCCAGCTTAAAAGATCGTAAGGAAGATATCCCGGAGCTTACCCAATATTTTATTAGCAATTTTAATAAACATTATGAACCAAACGGAAAAGAGGTTAAACTGGCGCCGGAAACTTTGGAGTGGCTTTGCAGGTATCCCTGGCCAGGTAACGTCAGAGAGTTGAAAAATGCTTTGGAGGCCAGCATTGTTTTATGTGATAATGGTATTTTGAGGCCAAAAGATTTGCATATAAGCGGATTACCCGAAATATCCCAGACTGAGATGGACAATGAGAGTGATTCTTTTACCCTTGAAGAGAATGAACGGCTTGCCATTATACGTGCCTTAAGACAATCCAAAGGGATTCAGAAAGATGCTGCCGAACTTTTGGGAATCAGCCGCAGGGCCATTCATTATAAAATTAAAAAATTCAATATCGACTTTAACCGCTTTCGTTTGAAAACATAGAAATATTTATGCAATCAGAACCTCTGAATCCAAAAGAAAAAAAAGTTTTATTAACCACCTGTTATGGCCATTTTTTGAGCCATTTTAATATGCTGGTTTTTCCGGCACTGGTTTTGCCACTTAGCGCGCGTTTTGATATTAATCTTACAAGTGTTATCGGGTTTTCTTTTTGGATGTATCTACTTTTTGGTTTAACTGCCTTGCCATGGGGTATTATAGCGGATCATCTGGGTGCCAGACCCCTGTTTTTTATCTTTTATGCCGGATCAGGACTTAGTGGGATAGCAGCTGCCGCTGGATTGGACTCTGAAATTATATTACCACTGGCGCTTGCTGCTTTGGGCTTTTTTTCAGGGATTTATCACCCAGTGGGTCTAGGACTTATTTCAAAAGAGATCAGCAGGATCAGCCTTGCAATGGGTTATAATGGAATGTTTGGTAACCTGGGCCTGGGCATGGCGCCGCTTTTAACGGGTCTTGTCAACTGGCTGTGGGGCCCAAAGGCTGTTTTTCTGGTTTTAAGTGGAATAAATTTTTCCGGATTGCTTTTTTTATATTTTGTGCCTTTATCAGAATCTCCAAAAGCTGCAAAGTCCCTTAATCAGGATAATAATAAAAGCCTGAATGTGTTTTTGATAATGCTGGTTGCCATGATGCTGGGAGGGCTGATTTACAGGGGGGCTACCATTATCACCCCGGCATATTTTGAATTAAATACCAAAGCAGTTTTTAACTGGTTTACAATCTTGTTTAATGGGCAGATCTCCAATAATCTGCTGGCAACCACTACCACCTCTTTTATTTTTTTAATAGGTATGATGGCCCAATTTACTGGTGGCAAGTTAGCTGAAAAGATTCATCCACGGTACTGCTATTTGCTTTTTCATCTAATAACTATTCCAATGGCTTTTCTTATCTCAAAAACATCTGATCTAACTTTAATCGCTTGCGCGGCGGTCTATTTTTTCTTTCTGCTGGGAATGCAGCCAAGTGAAAATACTCTGGTCGCCGGTCTGGTACCCCAAAAATTTCGTCATTCCGCCTATGGTTTAAAATTTATTTTAACTTTCGGGGTTGGTGCTTTCGCGGTTCAGATAGTTGGCCTAATCCAGTCTACCTTTGGTATCCGGGCTGTATTCCAGGGATTGGGGTCAATTTCAATGGTTCTGGTAACTGTAATTTTGATATTGATTTATCAATTACGCCAAAAGCCATTTTTACTGGAGAGTTGAAATATACTCCTGATACACTTTTTCGTGACTGAAAGAAAAAAGAGAGAAAATAATTTTTCCCAGTGAACTGGTGTTTGCCTCTAAAAAAGAAACACAGGTGTCCACAGCGATTTTACATGCCTTATCAACAGGATAGCCATAAACTCCGCAACTTATGGCCGGAAACGCAATTGAGCCGGCCTTTTTGGATAATGCCAGTTTCAGACTGTTATAATAACAAGCTGTCAGCAATTTTTCATCAGAAGGCTTTGCACTGTAAATCGGGCCCACAGTATGGATGACCCATTGAGCCGGCAAGTTAAATCCTCTGGTTATTTTTGCCTCCCCAGTTGGACAGCCTCCAAGGGCACGGCACTCTTCCAGCAGCATTGGGCCGGCAGCCCTGTGAATGGCCCCATCAACCCCACCCCCACCTAAAAGGCTCTGATTAGCGGCGTTTATAATAATATCAACCTTTAACCTGGTAATATCGCTTTTAACAGCGCTTAATTTAGCAATAATTTGTTTATTCATAATAATTAAACTTCAGGGGACGTCCTTTACATTTATAGTTTTCAAATAACGGTTATTGTGCTATGGTGGGTTTTTATTAAAAAATACAATTAGTTATACACCATAAAAGGTTGCCCTTTTCAACACTAAAAATGAGGTGAAATGAGTAAAATATAAGTCGTTAACCCCCATTTAGGGGTGCGAAATTTGAGTTATTAAGACATCTTCTTTCAGATGCAGGGGCTCTGCATTTTTTACCGCATAATGGATGAGGCGCATTTGTGGCAAAGCAAACCCAGACATTTTCGTATATATTAAAATTAAAAAGATTTTTGGGAATCGTTGCGTACATCTCCATTCCGTTAATGTTAATCGTTACCTTTAAGACATTACCAAAATCTGTTATATTTATTATTTTTCCATAAATTCGATTTAAGCCGGTGTCAGGTATTTCATTTTCCGGCACTTTGTTTTTCTTTTTTAGAATTATTTTTTCAGGATGAATGCATAGATTAATTTCTTTGTCTATTTCAAAGACAGGATATTTTTTAACTCTAATTTTAATGGGGCGCTCCAGACCCTCATTTTTGATCAGTACTATTATTTCATTATTATTTATTTTGATCGGAGATACTTTTAAGATATTTTTGACCCCGACAAAGCGGGCCACAAATTCGGTTCTTGGATGACGAAACAGCCCCACAGGAGAGTCTATCTGATCTACCTTCCCATTATTTAGCACTGAAACACGATCCCCAAAAAATGCCGCTTCAGCCTGGTCATGTGTGACATAAACCGTAGTCACGCCAATCTTTTGCTGAATATTTTTCAATTCATCCAGCACTGTCTCTTTTGTCATGGAATCGAGACTGTTCATGGGCTCGTCCATCAAAAGCACTTCAGGCTCAATAACCAAAGCCCTGGCCAGTGCAACCCTTTGTTTTTGCCCCCCGCTTAACTGAGAAGGGAATTTATCTTTTTCCTTTGCAATGCTTACCCCATTCAAATAATAATCAACCTTGCGTTTTATCTCTTTTTCCGTAATTTTTCTAAGTCTAAGCCCATATGCAATATTTTCAAACACGCTTAGATGCGGAAACAGCGCATGATTTTGGAAGACAAAACCAATTTTTCTTTTATCAGGAGAAAGATCACTTACATCCCTGGTGCCGATAAAAACAGATCCGCTATCCGGTTTAATCAGTCCAGCTATAACAGACAGTGTCGTTGTCTTGCCGCCCCCGCTCACTCCCAAGAGCACATGAAATTCTCCCTGATTAATCTCAAGGTTTAAATTTTCCAGTACTGCCCGTCCATCATAGCTTTTTGATATTCCCTTTAATATAATACCCATTTATCCTTTACCTCGCATGTACCCTGACCCGTAATTTAAATACCAGCAGTAATGTAAATGAAAAAACCAGCAAGAGCAGAGCAACAGCAATTGAAGCGGAAAGCTCCCCTGACATGGCATTTTGATAAATGGCTACGGTCATTGTTTCAGTTCTAAAGGGAATGCAGCCCGCTACCATGGATGTAGCGCCGAATTCTCCAAGTGCCCTTGCCCAGGTCATAATTATGCCGGTATAAATACCGTTTTTAGCCAGGGGAAGCAAAATTGTTTTAAATGTATAGAATCTTGACGCTCCCAGGGTCAATGATGCATTAATAACATTTTTATTTATGGATTCAAATGCATCCTTTGTCGATTTTATTAGAAAAGGGATAGAAACAAAAAGCTGCGCAATTATGATTCCCTTTTTAGAAAATATCAGATCAATTCCATAACAGCTTAATAATTTGCCGAATTTACTATTTCCCCCAAGCAGAATCAAAAGTGCCAGACCTGCGACAAGAGGAGGCATGGAAACAGGAAGATCAACCAGTGTATCAAGTATCCTCTTTCCTTTAAAGTCCTTCATCGCAAGCAAATAGGCAACTGGAATTCCTAAGCATAATGATAAAAAAACTACTGCCAGCGATGTTTCAAGACTTATAAGAACGGAAGATAATACCATGGGAGATCTGAATTGACATGCCAGTTCGGAAAGCGAAGTAGCAGTAAAAAGAGCAAAAATGGGCAGTATAATCAGACACACAAAAATGCCTGCAATAAGCGATATGGCCAGGTCAAAAGAAAAATTTTTCATTTATTCCACCACATCAAAGCCATGTTTTTTGAAAATTGCCTTGCCTTCAATGCCCAAAAGATAATGAATATATTCGGCTGCTTCCTTTTTATGTTTTACCATTTGGCAAACCGGAATAATACTTATGACATTATACTGGGCTGGAATACCGATAATTCTAACCCGGCCGGACTGGATCGCATCTGCTTTCCACACTATGGCGGCATCAGCATTATTTCCCTCAATCCATAAGACTAATTGCTTCACAGATATGCTCCTGGCCCTTATATTCATCTCTGATTTTTCAAGGCCTGATTTTTTTAATATTGCAGCAGAGGCGCCGCCTATGGCGCATGCCTTGACATTGCCTAATACAAGCCGATTGCCGGGGCCTGAAAAATCACCCAGCGAGTTCACATTGCCGTTTCCTATAGGAGTGATGATAACAGGAGTATGATGTGCAACAGGATTATAGTCTTTTATATAACCCTTTGTTTTTAAAATTTTTGCCCATTTATCGCTGCCTGGAATAAAGACATCAGGGCTTTGCCCTGCAAGTATTTTATTGCCCAGCCTTCCCGTCCCCTCATAGTCGTATATGACCTTTATCGTATATATCTTCTCAATTCTTTCACCTATTTCATTCAAAGGCATCCTCATCCCGGCTCCGGCAAAGACAAGCAGTTCTTTGGATTCTTTTTTTGCAAAAACAGTGGATGAAATAAAACATGCCAGTAATATTACTAAAATCATTTTATATTTTTTCAAATAAACAGGTGTTTTCATAAAAATTCTTTCTTATTTTTTACGCAGGCAGATCAACTGTGTTGCCGACCACCATATCCTCTATTAATGCAGCCATTCCGCCTTTTGCTGTTGAAACAAATAATTGAGCGCTGCACATCCCATGATTTGATCCCTCTGATTCAGCAACCATAATACAACGTTTTTCATTATCATCAAGCATCATTAAAAGACCCTGGCGCTGGGCAAACTCGTTAAGGTGAAATCCTCTTCTATAGAGAACAGCTCTTTAAGAAGAGGTGCTCTTTGATTTATGTCGGAAGGCACAGCCTTCCTGATCGCAGCAGATGCAAAATTCATTATATGCAGATACCTTTTTATATTTTTTCAACAGTCTCAAATCATATAGCGTTTTGTAACAGTTATATAATTTAAACGCAAAAAATATGCCGTAATTTTATATGGTATAAAATTACGGCAACCTGTTGTTTTTTATACAAAATTATTATTATTGCTGGAATACTTAAAATAACATAAATGTATTTAATTAATAAAATATTACCAAAATGTATTTTAGGGCGCTGGAATTTTCAACACAATTATTCCCAGGCCGGAGCCTGTGAACGAGGATAAGGATGAAGCAGACGCTGCTCATGCCAAAGATGAAGAACTTCTTGTTTTCACTTATGAAACGGAATCAGGATGGGGTACTTATGGGACGTCCCCCTATACTACGCATATATTTTTTTCAAAACGCTAAAATATTTTCAAATTTCCTTTTATTTTTTTGATCATTTCTTCCACAGGACCTCTGATTTCGTCGGTGATACTTTCGATAATCCGCCGGGCCTTATTGGTTTTTGCCTTTTTGTCTTTTTCTGCTGAAAAGATGACTTCAAAATAGTCCAGCACATGATCCATGGGTCTGAATACGCCGGACAGCTCCGTGGAGATGTTTCTGAGTTCGGCGACATAGGCTCTGTGGATGGAGATATTTTTTTTCTGAAGCGTATCAGTAAGAAATTCCGTCACCATTGCTAATACTTCGTGTTTCTTTTCTTCAACAAGTCCTTCCAAATGTCCTGTTGCATTGTTTAAATCTTTTAAAAAAGGCGTTCTGTCCTGTTGATAAAGAAATGCAAATGCCCGGATAAAATGGATGATGGCTTTAAAGTCAATTTCCGCGTCTTTTAAAGACAAGGCATTATCAAGTATCGGCAGTATGTCCGGGACGCGGTTATCGTTTATTAGAACTTCAAGGAGATTTCCATAG